>NZ_JADOVC010000040.1:0-24328 GCF_015751645.1 Flavobacterium sp. CG_9.1 | reverse complement strand
CCTCGAAAAAGGCATCAATTTGATTCTCCAAATGAAGTATATTTACAATTATTAAACAATAATCAGGAATTCGCATTTATTAATTGAATCCACCTTTGTATTTGTATTCACTTTCTTGTTATCTAATTTCTCAATCTCTTGTTTGAGATTATTGTTTTCAGCTTTCAACTTAAAAATATTGTTGTCCAAATTTTGTTTGTCAAAGTTTAATTCATTGATTTTAGTTTGTAATTCGTATTCGCTTTTAAGAAATGAATTCTCTTTGATAGTTGTTCCAAGCCAATAAGAAAATCCAATAATACCAAATAATGCAGTGAAAAGTCCTATTGCTTGTCCAATAGGCAAGTTCTTTATTAATCCAAAGAGTTTATTTATAGTAATTTCGTTTAATTGTACAGTATTTTCTTTTAGTTTCTTTATTTCAACGTTCTTGACATTTATGTCGGATAGCAATTCATTGCGGTCTTCTAAATTTTTATTTGAACTAGAAATGACTTCCATTAATCTTGATTTCAGATTTTTATTTTCCTGTTCAAAAAATCTTTCTTTTTCTTCGACTAAACTGTTTTGAATTTCGCTGAACTCATTTATTTGTTCGATATATGAATCAAGATACTTTTTTGCTTGAAGTTTTCCTCTCTCTAATACACTCGAACTTACTCCAGAATAAGGTGAACTGAACGAAATGCCATTTATTTGTGTCATTTAAAATCTAATCCACCAAATATGTCCTTAAGATTGTCTTCAGTCGTATGTTTCCAAACCTTTGGTTCAAATCCATATACGTCAATTTCGCTCTTTCTTTTTTCGAGAATTTCAATTGCTTTATCTTTCGGTATCTTTAATTCCATTTATTATTTTTTCTGTTTTTGGTAACATTACACACAACTAGTATATATGCGCTACGCAGTAGCGCTTATCTACCCAAATTTGGGTGTATAGGCGCTACTGTGTAGCGCATTATTAACAAATATAAATAATAAATTTAGTACAAATCATCAAATAGTCTTTTTATTTTTTTGCCGTTTTTTTTCATAGTGAATGCATATCCGTAAACGAACTATTTTAGCACAAAACCCCTAGCCCTGACCGAAGCGAAAAACGCATGACGGTTGCGCACCGCTTTTTCTGGTGGTGGCAGAGCGACCAAAGGAAGCTCCTGCCAGCGCCTAGAAAAAGGGTGGGCGACCAAATGCTTTGTAGCGTAGGGCGGGAGTGGCTCCTAAAAAAGATCCTAAAAAAGATCCTTAAAAGATCCTGAAATAAATTCAGGATAAAAAAAAACTCCACTACTTGCGCAGTGGAGTTTGGGTTGTCCTGAAATAAAAGGGCTTAGTTCACCAATACCCATTGTCCTGAAGCGATTAGGCTTTCGGCTTTTTTGTATTTCATTTCTTGTACTTGTCCGGTAGCCACGTTTTGAATACTAACAGTATCGTTGCGATTGATTTTTGGCATATCTCTCGTAATCGTTTCGGTTATTTGTCGTTGTTTGGTTTCACCAGCTTCGCGATTTGCAGCTTCGCTACTTACAATTTCATCTTTACTCAATTCGTAATCTTCTCTTGGAGCAGCGTCAACTGCTTCTTGAATTTGTTGGTTTTCTTGAGCGGGTAAATCGCCTTTAAACAAGAATGAAATGACTTCTTTATTCACGTTTTCAATCATAGCTCTAAACAAATTGAATGCTTCCAGTTTGTAAATAAGCAAAGGATCTTTTTGTTCGTGAACGGCTAATTGAACGGATTGTTTCAATTCGTCCATTTTACGCAAGTGTTTTTTCCAAGCTTCATCAACAATAGCCAAAGTGATGTTTTTCTCGAAATCAGCAACCAGTTGCGCCCCTTCAGACTCATAAGCGGCTTTCAAATCCGTAACTACATTTAACGATTTTATTCCATCTGTAAACGGAACTACAATACGCTCAAATTGATTGTTTTTATCTTCGTAAACACTTTTTATAATTGGAAAAGCTTCTCTGGCACTTCGCTCCGTTTTTTCGGTGTAATATTCTAATGTTGCTTTGTATACTTTTCCGGTTAATTCCATTTCGCTCAACTTGGTGAACTCACTTTCGTTAACTGGTGAAGTTATAGAGAAATAACGAATCAATTCAAATTCATAATTTTTGAAATTATTGGTTGCTTTGTTTTGATCAATAATTAACTCGCAAGTATCATAAAGCATGTTGGCAATATCCAATTTCAAACGTTCTCCAAACAACGCATGGCGACGACGTTTGTACACTACTTCACGTTGTGCGTTCATGACATCGTCATATTCTAACAAACGCTTACGAACACCAAAATTATTTTCTTCTACTTTTTTCTGCGCACGCTCAATTGATTTGGTCATCATCGAGTGTTGAATCACTTCTCCTTCTTGCAAGCCCATTCTATCCATTACTTTAGCGACTCTTTCAGAACCAAACAAACGCATTAGGTTGTCTTCAAGAGAAACGTAAAATTGAGAACTTCCGGGATCACCTTGACGTCCTGCACGACCACGCAACTGGCGATCCACACGACGGGAGTCATGACGTTCCGTACCCACAATGGCTAATCCACCTGCTGCTTTTACTTCAGCAGATAATTTAATATCGGTACCACGACCAGCCATGTTGGTAGCAATAGTTACCACACCTGGTTTTCCTGCTTCTTCTACAATTTGAGCTTCTTGTTTGTGCATTTTTGCATTTAATACATTGTGCGCAACACCTCTCATTTTTAACATTCGGCTCAATAATTCGGAAATCTCTACAGAGGTTGTTCCAATAAGTACTGGTCTTCCTGCTTTAGATAATTCCGTAACATCTTCAATAACGGCATTGAATTTTTCACGAGTGGTTTTGTAAATAAAATCCTCTTTGTCTAACCTTGCCATTGCTCTGTTCGTAGGAATTTCTACCACGTCTAACTTATAGATTTGCCACAATTCACCAGCTTCCGTTACTGCAGTTCCAGTCATTCCGCCCAGTTTGTTGTACATTCTAAAGTAATTTTGTAACGTAACCGTTGCGAACGTTTGAGTAGCCGCTTCGATTTTTACATTTTCTTTAGCTTCAATGGCTTGATGCAATCCGTCAGAATAACGACGCCCATCCATGATACGACCCGTTTGCTCATCTACAATCATGATTTTATTGTCCATGATTACATATTCTACATCTTTTTCGAATAAAGCATACGCTTTTAAAAGTTGTGTCAAGGTGTGGATGCGCTCACTTTTTACACCAAAATCCTGAAACAATTTTTCTTTTTCTTCAGCTTCTGTGTCTTTATCTAGTTTTTTCTTTTCGATAGCTGCAATTTCAGTTCCAATGTCTGGAAGAACGAAAAAATCAGAATCGGTATCTCCGGATAAGTATTGAATACCGTTATCTGATAATTCTACTTGATTGTTTTTTTCTTCAATAACAAAATACAAGGCTTCATCAATCTTGTGCATTTCTCTTTTGTTATCCTGCATGTATTGATTTTCAGTTTTTTGGAGCAATTGTCTAATTCCTTCCTCACTTAAAAACTTGATCAATGCTTTGTTTTTTGGTAACGCTCTGTAAGCTCTCAACAATTGGAATCCACCTTCTTTAGTATTTCCCTCTTTTATTAATTTTTTAGCTTCAGATAAAAAACCGTTGGCCAGTTGGCGTTGTAACGCAACTAGATTTTCGATTTTTGGTTTTAATTCATTGAATTCATGACGGTCACCTTGTGGAACGGGTCCTGAAATAATCAATGGTGTTCTAGCATCATCAATTAATACAGAATCGACCTCATCGACAATGGCATAGTTGTGTTTTCTTTGCACTAAATCATTTGGCGAATGCGCCATATTGTCTCTTAAATAGTCAAAACCAAACTCATTATTCGTTCCGTAAGTAATATCAGCGTCGTATGCTTTTCTTCTTTCGTCAGAATTAGGTTGGTAATTGTCGATACATTCTACTGTCATACCATGAAATTCAAACAAAGGTGCTTTCCAAGTACTATCTCTCTTTGCTAAGTAATCATTTACGGTAACAAGATGAACTCCATTTCCTGTCAATGCATTTAAGTAAAGAGGTAAAGTGGCTACCAATGTTTTTCCCTCTCCTGTTTGCATTTCGGCTACTTTTCCTTCATGTAAAACCATTCCGCCAACTAATTGTACGTCGTAGTGAATCATGTCCCAAGTAATTTCTTTCCCAGCTGCACTCCATGAATTAGCCCAGATAGCAGTATCTCCATCTAAAGTAATGTAACTTTTTGTAGCAGATAGTTCTCGGTCTTTTGGAGTAGTAGTAACTACAATTTGTGAGTTGTCTTTGAAACGTCTTGCTGTTTCTTTGACCACAGCAAAAGCTTCAGGAAGAATTTCCATCAATGTTTTTTCTGATATATCGTAAGCTTCTTTTTCCAGTGCATCAATAGCGATGTAAAGATCTTCTCTTTTATCTATATCAAGAATGCTTTCTACTTCCTGTTTAAGGGCAGTAATTTTGGCATCTTTTTCAGAACGATCTTGTTTTATTTTATCTTTGAAAAATGCGGTACGCGCTCTAAGTTCATCATTTGATAATGACATTAAAGGATTTTCAAAAGTTTTAATTTTATTAAGATAGGGTTGTAATGCTTTTACATCCTTTTGTGACTTATCGCCAACAAAGACTTTGATAATACTGTTTATGAAACTCATAATATATTTTATTTCTAATTGTGTAATTCTGTAAATTTAAACCAAAAAAAAGCCTCTTTTGAGACTTTTTTATTGGTTTACTTTTTAATATTCATCCTCATTCCAAAGATAATCTTCGTCCGTAGGATAATCTGGCCATATTTCTTCCATTGATTCATATATCTCGCCTTCATCCTCTATAGATTGAAGGTTTTCTACCACCTCTAATGGAGCTCCTGCTCTAATAGCGTAGTCAATAAGTTCGTCTTTGTTGGCAGGCCACGGGGCATCACTTAAATAGGAAGCTAATTCTAATGTCCAATACATCTGTTGTCGATTTAATTTTGTGCAAAAATAAATTTTTTACTGAAAAAAACAAGTAAAAAATGATTTATTTTTAGTTAAAGTTAAGAACGTTTTATTTAGTTTAAAGTTTCAGGTTTGAAGTTTAAAGTTTTCGTACTGAATACTGAGCACTGCAAACTGAATACTACTTTCTCGGAATCCATTTCACCTCGTCAGCGTTCAGGTCATGAGACAACTTCCGTGCCAACACAAAAAGATAGTCAGAAAGTCGGTTTAGATACTTAATAGCGATCTCTGCAACGGGTTCATTATGGCTTAAATGGACTGCTAAACGCTCTGCTCTGCGGCATACGCAACGTGCTATATGACAATATGACACAGTAGTATGTCCACCAGGAAGCACGAAATGCGTCATTGGTGGAAGTGCCTCTTCCATAGCATCTATTTCATTTTCCAATAATTCAATGTCAGATTCGATGATTCCTAATTTTTTCAAACGAAGTTCTCCGTTTTTCTTCACTTCTTTTTCAGGTGGCGTCGCAAGAATAGCTCCCACCGTAAACAAACGATCCTGAATTTCAATAAGAATTTCTTTGTAATGCGCATTCATTTCCTGATCGCGAATTAAACCGATGTGAGAATTCAACTCGTCAACCGTTCCGTAACTTTCTATACGGGCATGGTCTTTTGGGACACGAGTTCCCCCAAAAAGGGCCGTTGTTCCTTTATCTCCCGTTTTTGTATATACTTTCATCTACTGGATATTTGATTTTAAAAAAACAAATTTAGGCTATTAATTTTACTATTGATGCAACAAATCGTTCCAATGAATTTTCGCTTAGATTGAAATACAGATCGGGTTCAATACATTCCACTTCCATTAGGTAAAGTTCTTGGTCAATTAAAATACCGTCGACGCGAGCATATAGTAAATCTTCTTTAAAGGTATCGACTACTTTTTGCGCTTTTTGAATCATGTCCTGACTTGGATGCACCAAGGTATAAATTCCTCCAAAAAGAGATTGAACCCTAAAATCGCCATCAACCGGTTTTTTATTCACTGCATGAGAGAATTTTTTGTTGAAAAAGATAAAGGAAGTTTCGCCTAATGTTTGAATCTGAGGCATGAATTGCTGTACTAGTAATTCTTTTTCTAAAGCAATAGAAGCATATTGTTGGTTTATTTCTGTACTATTTGCTACTTCAAAAACTTCTGTTAGATAGGAACCTGCTGAAAAAGCAGGTTTTATGACTGCTTTTTTCCAATGGGAAGGAATTCGTTTTACAAGATCAAGATGGTTTGTTTTATCTATAAAAAGAGTGGGCAATATTGTGATTCCTTGTTGCTCCATTTCCCGCAAGTAAAACTTATGGATGTTTTGCTTAATCACTTCGATCGGGTTTAGTGTTTTGATTCCTAATTTTTCTATGTGGTCCAGCCAAAGTTTAAACTCGGTTTCTTTCTCGAAATAATCCCAAGTATTGCGAAAAATTAAATAGTCGTAATCAGTCCAATTGATATTTTTGTTGTTCCAGATAACAGCGGAAGATTCTATCTTGTGTTGGGCGAGTGCTGGAATTATTTTTTGGTCTTCGGGATTTAAATCGGGAAGTTTTTCGCAGGTTAATAGGGCGATTTTCATTTTTTAAAGTGATGTTTGGTAGTAGTAAACGCAATTGTAATTTGGATTTTCTAGCCCGGATAACAGTGGAAATCCTTTTCTAAAAGCTTCCAGCCTTTTGAGGGCTGAAAGGTTTTAGAAAAGATTGTAGCGGATAGCCGGAAAAAGCTCCTGAAAAAAAAACTATTTGGTAGTGTCGCTTTCTATGAGTCCATCACGCAAACGAATGACGCGATTGGCATAAGCGGCGATTTCCTCCTCATGTGTTACTAAAATTACAGTATTTCCATTGGCGTGGATGTCTCCAAAAAGTTTCATGATTTCTAATGATGTTTTACTGTCTAAATTTCCAGTAGGTTCATCTGCAAGGATGATTGAAGGTTTATTGACCAATGCTCTAGCGATGGCTACACGCTGGCGTTGCCCTCCTGAAAGTTGGTTGGGTTGGTGATCCATTCGGTCAGATAGATTTACTTGATCCAATACTTCGGAGGCGCGCTTGTTTCTATCTGATTTAGAAAACCCAGCATAAATCATGGGTAAAGCCACGTTGTCTAATGCAGTTGTTCGTGGTAAAAGGTTGAAAGTTTGGAAAACGAACCCAATTTCTTTGTTGCGAATTTCTGCTAATTCATCGTCTTTCATCTGGCTTACATCCTTTCCATTTAAAATATAAGTTCCGGAAGTAGGGGTGTCTAAACACCCTAATAAATTCATTAAGGTAGACTTTCCAGATCCTGAAGGTCCCATTAGTGCTACATATTCTCCTTTGTTGATCTCTAAATCAATGCCTTTAAGAACATAAACGATTTCATTTCCTAATACAAAATCTCTTTTGATATTAGTTATTTTTATTAGCGGGTTTGCCATTAGAATGTATGATTTTTAACCTTTGACGGTGCGCGGGTTGCTATTAATTTAGATTTTAAAAGTACAAAAACTTTTGAACTACTAATAAGTAGTTTTTTTTTTAATTTGTTACAGTACGCAAGCACTGAAATTTAGATCCTGTATAATTTTGTGTTTTTCAATTGTTTTTCATTTAAACTGATTTTTAAGTTTATTGATAAGCATAAACTGAATTTAAAGTTTTACACAATTCTAGTCTCGTTTTGTATAATTCACACTTTTATCTTTTTTATTTCACAATTATATTAATTTTTTATATAATTTTTTGTTATTTATTAAACATAGAGCAAAGTTATTTACATTTGTTTAAGAAATAATTAATCAAAACTTAAATTATGAAAAATACGAAATTAGCATTAGGATTAGCGGTAATCGCTATTGGATTTACATCTTGTAAAGATGAAAAAGCGGAGCAAGCAGAAAAAAAAGTGGATAGCTATGTAATGTACGTAGATTCATTAGGTAATGTTGCAGCAGCAGATGCTGAAGGAAACTGGGAAGGCATAGAAGCATCGTACCAATTAAGAGCAGGAGAAGCTGAAGCTGCAATTGCTAACATGAAAGATAATGTTGATGCGCAAGCACGTCTTGATGCAAGTAGAGCAAAATACGAAGCTTTGAAAGCGAAGGTAGAAGCTCAACAAATGGCAGCACAAGCAGCTGCAGTAGCTACTGCACCTAACAGCAAGCAGCAAATGAGGAATGCCTTATTTGGTGAAGGTAAAATGGGTGAGGACATGAATTTTAGTTGGGTAAATGCTGCAAACATTCATAATGTGTACCAACAATTTATTCATACCGTTGAAGATAACAAAGATGTATATTCTCGCGAAGACTGGGATGAAATCAAATTGATGTATGAAGCACTAGATAGCAGAAAGAATACTGTTGAAAAAGAAGGACTTTCAGCTGAAGACAATAGAAAAATTTCTGGTTTGAAAGTGAAATTTGGCCCAATGTATACTTTGAATAGAATGGGAGCTAAATCAGGAGAAATGAAAAGAGCAAAAGAATAAGGAATAATTCATTCAAATAAGAATGACAGTCAGCAATGGCTGTCATTTTTTTTTGGGTTAAACCCGAATCACAAAATGTTCTTTGGGCTGTTCTCTCCTAAAAAATACCAATCCCCACTGGAATGTGTCAATAGTGACTGTGACTTGCGGGTGACTTTTAATAATTTCCCAAGCTTGTTCCATTTCTTTCGACCAATGAATGTCATCGAATATCCAAACGGTTTCATTAGTCACGGTTGAAAGTAATAGTTCGAAATACTCCAGTGTAGCTTTTTTGGAGTGATTTCCGTCAAAGTAAATTAAGGAAAAGTGTTCTGTGTTTTGTAGAGAGTGTTCAGTTGCAGTATTCACAGATGAATTCCGTTTCTCTAAATAAGAATTAAACGTTGTTACTATAGATGCTACATTGTTATAATTGAATGTTTGCAATTGCAGTTGAGCAATTTTTGCTGTTTCCGGGCAGCCTTCCAGCGTTGTTATTTTTGCTTTTAAATTCCCTAATGAAAGCGCAGCCGTCGCTAATCCTAGCGAAGTTCCAATTTCTAAAATAGAGTCAGGCTGAAAATAATGGGTGATTCTAAATAATAATTCGGCTCGCTTCGAAGAAATTCCCGCTGTTTTTGCAATCTTAGAAATAACTCTTGTATTGGATTTGAAAACTTTTGAACCTGCACCAAAGTCTGTTACTTCAATTGTATTATTGTTTGCTAGAAGCGAGTTTCTATACTTTTTTAAAAATGTATATTCCGGTTTTGATTTTTTGTCATAAAAACATTTTGTCAACAAACTAAAAACAAACGGAGAATGTACGGCATGCTCATTTTTTGAGTGCCATAGGAATTGTAAATACGATTTTATTTGAAATAGCATAGTTATTGTAACGCAAAGATTCGCAAAGCAAAAACACAAAGATACACGGAGATTTATTAAAATTTGAAAATCGAAAAATAAACTTTGCGAGGCTCTGCGTTTCCTTTGAGATTCTTTATAAGATTTATTTTATTTCACAGAGTTGCACAAAGTGAAAACGCAAAGATACACGGAGGTTTACTGAAATATGAAAATCAAAAAATAAACTTTGTGAGTTTCTGCGTTTGCTTTGAGGATCTTTGCGAGATTTTTATTCTTTCACAGAGTTACACAAAGCAAAAACACAAAGACATATGGAGATTTATTGAAATATGAAAATCAATAAACTAAACTTTGCGAGTCTCTGCGTTTCCTTTGAGGATCTCTGTGAAATAGCATTTTGACTTTGAAACTTTCCGATTTTAAAAAGTCTATATTTGCGCGCTTAGAATTTGCACCAGAATTATATTCACTTTTTACAATAATGATTGAACTAACAGATACCAAAACGGCCATAACTTCAGACGAAATAGAGAAATGTATCGCCATTTTAGCACAATTAAATTCCGATACGGACCAAATATTTGATATCCCTAAAGATCAACGAACGGCATTAATCAAAGCGGCAGGTCAGTTTTCTAGACCCAATCGAGAAGAGCTTTCCCGTAGAAAAAAAGACGGAAAATTAGTCGCTAAACGCAAAAAAGAAAAGCAAGATAGAACCGCCCGAAAAGAGACAGGAATTCGATATGCTCGCGAAGCTAGTATTTTTGTGGCGCCAAAATTACTGGCTTTTAATGATCTCGCCCACAAAGAGCAGTTGGAGCTGGAAACTCCACGAAACTGTTACGTTTGTAAAACCGAGTTTACTAAAATGCACCACTTTTATGATACGATGTGTACCGATTGTGGCGATTTTAATTATGCCAAACGGTTTCAAACCGCTGATGTAAAAGGGCAAGTTGCCGTTATCACAGGTTCGCGTTTGAAAATTGGGTATCACATTACGTTGATGTTGTTGCGCGGTGGAGCTACTGTTATTGCTACAACTCGTTTTCCGGTGGATTCTGCTTTGCGATTTTCTAAAGAAGATGATTTTGCAGATTGGGGACATCGCCTCAGAATTCATGGATTGGATTTGCGACACATTCCTAGCGTGGAAATTTTCTGCAATTTTATCGAGCAAAAATACGAACGACTGGATATACTGATTAATAATGCAGCGCAAACGGTGAGACGTCCAGCAGGATTTTATGCACATTTGATGGAAAACGAAGAACGTCAAATCGCATCCTTGACTAAACAAGCGCAAGAATTATTGTTAGATCACACGGATTGTTTGGAGGAATTAAAAGTGTTAACCATTGGGATTTCTTCCAATCAAAATATGCCGGTGACTTGGCACGGACCAGAGCCAGGAATTGGTTTGCGGGCTTCCGCCAAATTATCTCAAATTCCATATTCGTTTGATAATGCATTGGTGGCGACTGAAGTTTTTCCAGAGGGAGAGCTTGATGCCGATTTGCAGCAAGTCGATTTGCGGAAAACCAATAGTTGGAGATTGAAACTAGGCCAAATCGAAACTACCGAAATGATCGAAGTGCAGCTCGTTAATTCCGTTGCGCCTTTTGTATTGTGCAACCGTCTTTCGGAAGTTATGAAAAAAGACAATACAGGAAAAAAACACATCATCAATGTTTCAGCAATGGAGGGTAAGTTTCATCGTTTTTTTAAAGAAGCCCGTCATCCGCATACCAATATGGCTAAAGCGGCTCTGAATATGCTGACACACACTGCAGCAGGAGATTTGGCGAAAGCCGGAATTTTTATGAATGCCGTGGATACCGGTTGGGTGACTGATGAAGATCCAGCTGAACTAGCAAAAAGAAAACAGGAAGAAGAAGATTTCCAACCGCCATTAGATATTGTAGATGGTGCGGCACGCGTGATGGATCCGTTGTTTGATGGAATCAATACCGGAAAACATTGGTGTGGGAAGTTTTTGAAGGATTACAATCCTATTCCTTGGTAAAAAAACCTCTAACCCCCGAAGGGGGAATTAAAAAGGTTATAGAATAAAAGAACCACAGCAGAATTGGATTTTGTTGTGGTTTTTTTTCAACTTAGTATGCAAGTATTAAAAACTGCCTATCTAGTTTTGTTTAAAGATGCAGCATGACGTTTGTCGTAATTTGCGCAATCCTTTCCTAAATGGAATATGCCAAAAACGATAAAGGCTATTAGTATAAATATACGCATTATTTTAACTGGTTTCCTTGATGATGAATCAGAAAGAGGGAGATATTTTTTCATTTCGATTTTTATTATTTATTAGCTAATGTACAAAAACTTTTTAAGATTATAATTTTAAATAAAAACCCCAACATTTTCAGTACCACTAAAAGTGTTGGGGTTTTAAATAATATAAAATGTTTACTTTTATTCCCTTCGGGGGTTAGGGGGCTATCCTTCTATCTTCGCGCTCAGCTCAAACCATCTTTCCTCTTTGTCTTCAATTTTGTTGATGATATTTTCGAGTTCTTTGGCTTTCTTTTCAATGTCGGCATCAGCCACTTTACCATCGGCGAATAACTGCTCGATTTTAGTTTTATCTAGCTCCAAATCCTTGATTTCTCTTTCAAGCTTTTGGTATTCTTTTTGCTCATTGAAAGTTAAATTTCCTGTTGGGTTGTTTTGCTTCCAGTCTTTTTTCTCAGCTTTGTTTTCCTCTTTTTGAGCTACATCAGCACTATCTTCATAGGCTCTAAAATCAGAATAATTCCCAGGAAAATCTTCAATAACACCTTTTCCTCTAAAAATGAATAAGTGATCTACAATTTTATCCATAAAATAACGATCATGGGATACCACTACCAAACATCCAGGGTAATCCAAAAGAAAACTTTCCAAGACATTCAAAGTCACAATATCCAAATCATTCGTAGGCTCATCGAGAATCAAGAAATTTGGATTCTGAATCAAAACGGTACACAAGTACAAACGCTTTAATTCACCACCACTCAATCGGTCAACGAAATCATATTGTTTCTTGGCATCAAAAAGAAAGCGCTCTAACAATTGTGAAGCCGAAATCATTCTTCCTTTCATCAATGGAATAAATTCACCGTATTCCTTAATAACATCAATAACGCGTTGTCCCGGCTTTGGGTTAATACCACTTTGGGTATAGTAGCCTAGTTTTATGGTTTCACCAATCACTACTTTTCCGCCATCAAGCGGAATTCCACCAGTCAATAAATTTAAAAAAGTTGATTTTCCTGTACCATTTTTTCCAATAATCCCAATGCGTTCTCCCGGTTGAAAGTCAAAACTGAAATTATCCAAAATCACATGGTTGTCAAATTTCTTGGAGATTTTGTGAAGCTCGATAATCTTGCTTCCCATGCGTTCCATGTTGATTTCAAGTTCCACTTTATTTTCGCGACGGCGACTTTGTGCTTTTTCCTTGATGTCATAAAAATCATCCTGACGCGATTTAGATTTGGTCGTTCTCGCTTTTGGCTGACGGCGCATCCATTCCAATTCCTTCACAAAAAGATTCTGTGCTTTATCGACACTGGAATTTTCGGAAGCGATGCGTTCCTCTTTTTTCTCTAAATAATAGGAGTAATTTCCTTTGTAGGAATATAATTTTCCGTTGTCGAGTTCGATGATTTCGTTACAAACACGTTCCAAAAAGAAACGGTCGTGCGTCACCATAAACAACGTAATATTTTCTTTGGCAAAATAAGTTTCTAGCCATTCAATCATCTCTAAATCTAAGTGATTCGTAGGTTCATCTAAGATTAATAAATCCGGACGGTTGATTAAAATAATAGCTAATGACAAACGTTTTTTCTGGCCACCAGAAAGGTTTTTTACTTTCAGTTTAAAGTCTTCCAACTTTAATTTGAACAAAATTTGTTTGTATTGCGTTTCAAAATCCCACGCATTGTGTTGGTCCATTCCGTCAAAAGCTTTTTGATACGCTTCTTCGTCTTCTGGATTTTCTAATGCTTTTTCGTAGGCTTCAATAACTTTCAAAATCTCATTATCAGAGGCAAAAATGCTTTCTTCAATGGTCAATTCTTCCTGCAAATTATTGTTTTGCGACAAGAAAGCCATTTTGATGCCTTTTCGCAACACCACTTGTCCGGTATCCGACTCGTCTAAGCCATTAATAATGCTCATAATAGTGGTTTTTCCCGAACCATTTTTGGCTATAAAAGCAATTTTTTGGTCTTTGTTAATTCCAAAAGAAATGTTTTCAAAAAGTGTTCTTTCCCCAAAAGATTTGGATATATTCTCGACTGATAAGTAATTCACAAGGCTAAATTTTTGGCAAAAGTAAACTATTAAATGACTAATTGCGAATAGTTTGTTTGAATATGAAGCTTTTCAAGACTTATTGATTAAGAAAATTACCTAAAAACGGACTTAAATCCAGTTGGTGCAATTGCGGTGTTACATCGACTACTGGTTTTCTGACAAAATTTTCATTGGTCAAATAAAAATGTAGGCCATCTAGCGTAGCGATGCCTTCTATTTGATGAAAAGGAAGTGCAATTTTGATCTTTCTTTTATTGCCAGAGAAAAAATGAGTTGTCTTGTAATCGTATAAAAGGTAAATAAAAGGCGATAAAAATCTATTGTATCCTGATAAAACAAGTAGTTGTTTTTTAGGTAAATAGGTTGCTCCA
The DNA here is from genome assembly GCF_015751645.1 of Flavobacterium sp. CG_9.1. Lineage (NCBI taxonomy): Bacteria > Pseudomonadati > Bacteroidota > Flavobacteriia > Flavobacteriales > Flavobacteriaceae > Flavobacterium > Flavobacterium sp. CG_9.1. Next base: position 10,273 of record NZ_JADOVC010000040.1, on the reverse strand, counting down.
GTAATTAATCCTTTTGTGTTATAAGTCTCTTTCAACTTGGCAATGTAAGTACCTGGAATTTTTGGCACGGCATATACACTGGTTTTTTTATGCTTCCATTGCTTCGTAAACAAATAAATACTGTCATCGGAAACAATAAAAGCTTCGCAGTCAAAATCAGTAGTATTAGCAGGTTTTTTATTAAAATTAGTTTGATTGGAATAGGAAAACGAAATGGTATCAATCCTCTGAATCGGTTTTGAAAGTGCTTCCTTCTCGATTCGTAAAACACGAAGATCCTTTCTGTTTCCGCTGGCATTATTTCCAAAATCACCTATGTAAAAATAGTTATTGTCTTGCGCTATTTCCTCCCAATCTGTGTTTGATACTTTTTTGAGCGGTATTTTATTTTTAATAATACCAATTGTGTCAACGCCATAAAGAACTGTATCGGTATCGTCATTGATTGTCCAAAAGAGCGAATCACTTTGTGTTAAACCAGAAGTTTCTTTTAGACCTGCATTTAATTTTACAGAATATTTTGGCTTGATTTTTACCGAAGCATAGTGGCAACTGCCATCATTTGTGGTAGCTTTTGGATTGTAATTTTTTGAAAGTGGATCCGTACATCCTGAAATTTGGGATTGAACAATGCTAGCGGTTAGTAGCGATAATAATAAGAGTGTCTTTCTCAATGCTTCAATTAGATTAGGTTTAATACTTCCTTCTATCTTTCAAAAGTAAGCGATTTTAAAGACTAAAGAAGGAATTGAGAAAGAATGATTTTTGTTTACATGAATTTGAAGTAGCACGTTTTCTCTCGAAAAAAGAATTCTAACTTAGTCGATAGGAAAACAATTTGTGATATAGAAATGTCAATTAACCGCAATAGACAAGCAACAAATCTTGTTTCTCTAGTTTTTTGAAGGAAATAAAATCACAATTATGCTTAACTTTGGAAAAAAAAAGGAAGAGCCTCTCAAGAGGAGTGAAAAATCTTTCGATAGAATACATGGTAAGTAAGTGATTTTAGTATTTGTAGAAACTTTTGGTAGCATGCATCTCATTAAAAATAACACTTTTATACTTTTAAAACACTAAAAATGAATCTTAATATCCCGGATACTTTAGAAAAAAAAGCTGTTTTTGAACAACTGGTAGCAGCTTTAAAAAAGGAAAGCTTTACGATTGAAAAACAAGATGAGACAAGACCTTGGGGAGGTTTTTTTGTTATTGATGAAAGCCAAGCTCCTGAATTTGCCGCTGCATTTTTTCCGCATCTTGATCTGAAAACAATTAAAATTACCAATAAGTTAAGCCCAAAGATTCTGGTAGTTGCGCCTCACAAACGTTTGTCTTGGCAATATCACTTTCGCAGGGCAGAGTTGTGGAAGATACTTTCAGGAGTTGTAGGGGTGAAAACCAGTTTGACAGATGAAGAAGGTAAGATTCAGCAACTTATACCAGGAAATTTTATCCAACTGGAAAAAGGGGAACGACACCGTTTAATAGGTTTAGATTCTTGGGGAATTGTAGCTGAAATTTGGCAACACACTGATGCTGAAAATCCTTCAGATGAGGATGATATTGTTCGTTTGCAAGATGATTTTGGACGATAAATAGAAACCGTGTATTTTTTTTGGAATTATTGTGGCTTTACATCTTAAAATCTATCTTTGAAAATGCAATTATCAGTTATTATCCTTAATTATAACGTTCGCTATTTTCTCGAACAATGTGTTTTAAGCGTTCAAAGTGCATTAGAAGACATTGATGGCGAGATTATTGTCATCGATAATAATTCGCAGGATGATAGTTGTCAAATGATGAGGCAACGCTTCCCAAACATAAAACTCATTCAAAACAAGGAGAATGCTGGTTTCTCGAAAGCAAATAATAGCGCTGTTGCTGAAGCTTGTGGGGAATATATTTGCATTCTCAATCCTGACACCGTTGTTGCCGAAGATACGTTTTTAAAAGTGTTGGCTTTTGCCAATAAACAATTTAATTTAGGGATTATAGGTTGTAAACTGATTGATGGAACTGGCAATTTTCTGCGTGAAAGTAAGCGGGGTGTTCCCACGCCTTGGGTGGCTTTTACCAAAATCACTGGATTGTATCGATTGTTTTCTAAATCACCACTTTTTGGGAGTTATTATGCGCAACATTTAAACCAAGATCAAACTGGAAAAGTTGCAATTTTGGTGGGTGCTTTTATGCTGATGAAAAGAGAGTTGTATCGTGAAGTAGGTGGATTCGATGAAAATTGTTTCATGTATTCCGATGATATTGATTTGTCCTACATGATTTCTAAAAAAGGGAAATTCAATTATTATTTCCATGAAACGACTGTTGTTCACTACAAAGGCGAAAGTACAATCAAGGATGGGACTTATATGAAGCGTTTTCAAGAGGCCATGAACTTCTTTTATCAAAAACATTTTAGTTCCGATGGTTTTAGTTCCGCATTTTTTTCTGTTTTTATGAAAATGGGAATTGTATTTTTTTCTTTTGTAAAAATGTTTCAAGGGAAATCCAAAGTAAAAAGCAGTCCAAACTCCTATCTTTTATTTTCATCTAACGAAAAATTAGCAGATAAACTCCGCGTTGTATTGCAAAAAAAAGTATCGTTTCACGATTTAAAAACAGAAAAAATGGTAAATTCGTCTTCTATTAAAAATAAAGACCGAGTGGAAATTATTCTGGATAACGAATTCCTTTCATTTAAAGAAAGTATTGCTATTCTTGAATCTTTAAAGAATACAGGCTTTACGTTTAAAATAATACCAAAAAAAGCTAATTTTTTAATAGGAAGTAACAATAGTAGCGAAAGAGGTGAGGTTATTAAAATCGAGTAAAAAATTGCATTTAATGTAATTTATAATTGAAATATTTAGTAATTTCGCAAACTGAAAATCAAAATTACCTTTTAGGTTAACAATATGGCAAGATTTGAATTAAAACTTCCTAAAATGGGAGAAAGCGTTGCAGAAGCAACCATTACAAATTGGTTGAAACAAGTTGGAGACAAAGTAGAAGCCGATGAAGCAGTACTTGAAATTGCTACTGATAAAGTAGACAGTGAAGTGCCAAGCGAAGTTTCGGGAATCTTAGTCGAACAATTGTTTGGAAAGGATGATCTGGTTCAAGTAGGTCAGACTATTGCGATAATCGAAACCGAAGGCGGTGACTTGGTATCAATCGTTAAAGAAGCGGTACCTGCTGCTGTCGTAGCTGAAGTTGCAAAAACTGTTGATGCTGCTAAAGAAAGTGTTGCCGCTCCAGTTGACTTTTCTGATTCTGAAAAATTCTTGTCGCCTTTAGTGAAAAATATCGCCAAAGAAGAAGGGGTTTCTGTTGCGGAATTAGAAGCGATTTCAGGAACTGGAAAAGAAGGAAGAGTAACTAAAAATGATATTTTAGAGTACGTAAAAAGCAGATCAAATCAGCCAGCTGTGTCGACTCCGGTTGTGGCAGTTCAAAAAATAGTTTCGGCTCCAGTTGCTCAAAAAGCGGCTCCAGTATCAGTAAGTGGTGGAGACGAAATTATTGAGATGGATAGAATGCGCAAATTAATTGCGGGTTATATGGTGGCTTCCGTACAAACATCTGCGCACGTACAATCCTTTATAGAAGTGGATGTGACGAATATTGTGAGATGGAGAGAAAAAAATAAAAATGCTTTTGAAAAAAGAGAAGGGGAGAAGTTGACGTATACGCCAATTTTCATGGAAGCAGTTGCAAAAGCACTGAAAGATTTCCCGGGAATGAATATTTCTGTAGATGGTGATTTCATTATCAAAAAGAAAAACATCAACCTTGGAATGGCAGCTTCGTTACCTAACGGAAACTTAATTGTTCCTGTTATTAAAAACGCAGATCAATTGAATTTAGTAGGAATGGCCAAAGCGGTAAACGATTTAGGAGGTCGTGCTAAAGCTGGAAAACTAAAACCAGATGATACGCAAGGTGGAACTTATACAGTAACGAACGTAGGTACTTTTGGAAGTGTTTTTGGTACACCAATTTTAAATCAACCACAAGTGGGAATTTTAGCATTGGGAGCTATTCGTAAAATGCCAGCAGTTATTGAAACTCCGGAAGGTGATTTCATAGGCATTCGCCAAAAAATGTTCTTATCGCACAGTTACGATCATCGTGTTGTAGATGGTGCATTAGGAGGTAGTTTTGTAAAACGTGTAGCTGAATATTTAGAAGCTTTTGACGTCAACAGAGATATTTAAAAATAGATAATAGTATTTTAGACCCGACTCGTTTTTATAAATTGGTCGGGTTTTTTGTTTTTGTCATGTTTTTTAGAACTTTAAAGGTCAAAGGTGAAACAAAATTAATCCCAAATTTCTATATTTGTAATCACACAAAAATTAAAAATGGAACTCAAACTCAATAAACCAATTTGCTTTTTCGATCTTGAAACAACTGGAATAGATATCGGAAAAGATAGAATTGTAGAAATCTCAATATTCAAAGTTTTTCCAAACGGAAATAAAGAAAGTAAAACATGGTTAGTGAATCCAACGATTCCAATTCCGGCGCAAACCACAGCCGTTCATGGAATTACTGATGAAAAAGTGGCTAATGAGCCTACTTTTAATGAGTTGGCTGCGCAAGTTTACAATATGATAAAAGACAGTGATTTGGCTGGATTTAATTCGGATCGTTTTGATATTCCGTTGTTGGCGGAGGAATTATTGCGTGCTGGAGTAGATTTTGACATGAAGGGAAAAGTGTCAGTAGATGTTCAGACTATTTTTCATAAAATGGAAGAACGAACGTTATCTGCAGCTTTAAAATTTTATTGTGATAAAGGATTGGAAAATGCGCATTCTGCGGAGGCGGATACTATGGCAACCTATGAAATCCTGAAAGCGCAATTGGATCGCTATCCTGAATTGGAAAATGACATGAAGCTACTTTCGGAATTTTCAACAAGAAAGAAGATTGCTGATTTTGCAGGAATGATTGCTTTTGATAAAGATAATGAAGAGATTTTTGCATTTGGAAAGCATAAAGGAATCAAAGTGGATAAAATTCTGGAAACAGAGCCTGGTTATTTTAGTTGGATTCAAAATGCTGATTTTCCTTTGTATACTAAAAAAGTATTGACTGCTATCAAACTTCGAAAACTGAATAATAAATTTAGCTAATTTTGAACTCTTCCATTATTTAATAAAGTACGAAATGAAAATTATTTGCATAGGTAGAAATTACACCAATCATATCGAAGAATTGCATAACGAAAGACCTACGGAGCCCGTGGTTTTTATGAAGCCGGATTCGGCTGTTTTGTTGAAGCAGCATCCATTTGTGATTCCTGAATTTTCAGAAGAGGTGCATCATGAAATTGAAATTATTGTCAAAATTAGCAAAGTCGGTAAATACATCGAACCTAAGTTTGCTCATAAATATTATGACGAAATTAGTGTTGGAATCGATTTTACTGCTCGCGATTTACAGGATAAGTTAAAGGCTAAAGGATTGCCTTGGGAGAAAGCCAAAGCATTTGACGGTTCGGCAGTACTAGGTGAATTTTTGCCTAAAAGTCAATTTAGTTCATTAGAAAATATTACTTTTGAATTAACAAATAACAGTAAGACCGTGCAAATGAGTAATTCCGGTCTTATGTTGTGGAAAATTGATGAGCTTATTTCATACGTTTCTCAGTTTTTTACGTTAAAAATTGGTGATATTATCTTTACAGGAACTCCGGAAGGGGTTGCAACAGTAAAACCCGATGATGTACTAGAAGGATTTTTAGAGGGACAACAACTATTTAGAATACAAGTAAAATAATGGCTATAAATTACAACCTTTCAAAAGTGTACGCACTTTCAGACAACGATCCAGAATTTGTAAACGAAATTCTAACTTTGTTTGTTACTGAAGTTCCAGAAGATTTATTGCAAATCAAAGAAGGAATAAAAAAGAAAGACCACAAGCATGCTTATGCTTATGCGCACAAGATAAAACCAACGCTTGATTTAATGGGTTTAAATGTGGCTTTTGAAGAGATTCTTCAAATCGAAGCGTGGACCAAAGCCGAGGGAAAAAAGAAAGACATCAAAGAAACTTTTAAGAGTGTGAAAAATCAAGTGAACGACGCGATCAAAGAAATCAAAAAAGACTTTGATTTGTAATATTACGTCTTGACTCACTGAAAAGTATGTCGGGCTACTCGTTGCGATTATTCTGGTCTCGTTTTAATACTTTGATGAGAGAAGATTTTCGCTTTGAACAAATTTCAAGAAGCTCCGATGAAAATAAAATTAGGTAAAATACTTCCTTAAGAAAAAGAGAAATGTGCTAACTATAGTATGTTTCTCTTTTTGATTACAACGGTATAAAATAAATAGAATTAGAAAAATGAAAGCAACCATAGTTACCATTGGTGACGAAATTTTAATAGGCCAAATTGTAGATACTAATTCTGGTTTTATAGCCAAGTCATTGGATAAAATTGGCGTTGAAATCAATGAAATGATTTCGATAAGTGATGATAAAGCGCATATTTTAGACACTTTTGCTGCGCTACAAAACAAAGTAGATTTAGTGATTATCACGGGCGGTTTGGGACCAACCAAAGACGATATTACAAAGAAGACATTTTGTGATTATTTTGAAGATGAACTAATTGTTGATAAAACAGTAGAGAAGCATGTAGTCGAGCTTATTGAGCGGGTTATGAATAGAGCAGCATCCCAAATTAATAGAGATCAAGCATTAGTCCCTTCAAAATGTACGGTCTTGCATAATCAAGTGGGGACAGCGCCTGGAATGTGGATGAAAAAAGAGAATACTGTTTTTATTTCTCTTCCCGGAGTTCCTTATGAAATGAAATATATAGTAGAACATGAAATTATTCCAAAAGTAATTCGGGAATACGAGCGTCCTTTTATAATTCATAAAACCATTCTGACCTACGGTCAAGGCGAAAGTATAGTAGCGGAACGAATAGTGGATTGGGAAAATAATCTTCCAGAATTTATTAAATTGGCCTATTTGCCAGCACCTGGAAGAGTTCGTTTGCGTCTTTCGGCACGGGGTACTAACAAAGAAAAATTAGAAGCTGCTCTAGCTGAAAATGTAAAGTCGCTGGATCTTTTAATCAATGATATTATCGTGGGTTTTGACGATGATGAGACGATAGAGGTTGTAGTGGGTAAAATGCTGGTAAAACAAAATAAAACGTTATCAACAGCTGAAAGTTGTACTGGAGGTAAAATCGCACAGGTTTTGACCGCTATTGCTGGTGCTTCAAGTTATTTTAAAGGGAGTGTAGTTTCCTACGGAACAGAGGTTAAAATTGATGTTTTAGGCATACCAGAAAGTCTCGTAAAGGAATATTCTGTGGTGAGTAAGGAAGTAGTTTCGGCGATGGCTTTGAGTGTTAAAAAGATGATGAAAACAGATTATGCAATTGCGACAACGGGAAACGCAGGACCATCAAAAGGGGACTCTAATGCTGAAATTGGGACTGTTTTTATTGCATTGGCAACGCCAAGCGAAATAATTGTTGAAGAATTTAATTTTGGTCAACCCCGTGAAAAAGTGATAGATAGAGCAGTAATTAAAAGTTTAGAGCTGTTGCAGAAAGAAATTTTAAAAAATGTGCGTTAATAATGTTGGTTAATAGGTTTATTTTTCTTTTCTTTGCACCCTGATTTTGAATAACGATAAAAGATAAGTATAATGTCAAGAGTTTGTGACCTTACAGGTAAAAGAGCGATGGTAGGAAATAACGTTTCTCACGCTATGAACAAAACTAAGAGAAAATTTTCTGTGAACTTAGTTAAAAAGCGTTTTTATCTTCCAGAAGAAGATAGATGGATTACTCTTAGAGTAGCAGCATCTACGATAAAAACAATTAATAAAAATGGAATCGCTGCAGTTTTGAAAAAAGCGAAGGCAGAAGGATTTATTAAATAATCCCTTCCAAAATAAAAAAATAGCAAGATGGCAAAGAAAGGTAATAGAATCCAGGTAATTTTAGAATGTACTGAACACAAAACATCAGGTGTTGCAGGGACTTCAAGATACATAACAACAAAGAACAAAAAAAATACTCCAGACAGATTAGAGATTAAAAAATTTAATCCAATCTTGAAACGTGTAACTGTTCATAAAGAAATTAAATAATTATTAGTCATGGCAAAGAAAACAGTAGCAACCTTACAGACAGCTTCTAAGAGATTATCAAAAGCCATCAAAATGGTGAAATCTCCTAAAACAGGTGCATATACATTCGTAGAATCTATAATGACACCAGAATCAGTTGATGAATTCTTGAAAAAGAAATAATATTCAATTAACATTATATAGAAAAGCTACTTTCATTCGGAAGTAGCTTTTTTATTTTCTATATTTACCATTAGAAAACGTATTGGTTCTTTGGACTTAAATACTTCATTCTTAATACTATTTATACAATGAGTTTTTTCAAAAGAATATTTTCATCAGAGAAAAAAGAAACATTAGACAAAGGTCTTGAAAAATCAAAAACAAATTTCTTTTCGAAGTTAACCAAAGCTGTTGCAGGAAAGTCAAAAGTTGATGATGAAGTCTTAGATAATTTAGAAGAAATCCTTGTTGCATCAGATGTTGGTGTCAATACAACTCTAAAAATTATTACAAGAATAGAGAGTCGTGTTGCCTCAGATAAATATATGGGAATAGAGGAGCTCAATCAAATTCTCAGAGAAGAAATTGCAGCTTTATTGTCAGAGACCAATTCTGGTGAGGGTACTGAGTTTGTAATTCCAATTCAGACAAAACCCTATGTTCTAATGGTAGTTGGGGTAAATGGTGTTGGAAAGACTACTACCATTGGCAAGTTAGCGTATCAATTTAAAAAACAAGGTTATAATGTTGTTTTGGGTGCTGCCGATACTTTTCGTGCCGCGGCGATTGATCAATTACAAATTTGGGCAGATCGAGTAGGTGTTCCTATTGTACGCCAGGGTATGGGTAGTGATCCCGCTTCGGTGGCTTTTGATACCTTACAATCTGCTGTTGCTCAAAATGCGGATATCGTTATTATTGATACGGCAGGTCGATTGCATAATAAAATTAACTTGATGAACGAGTTGACCAAAGTAAAACGAGTGATGCAAAAAGTAGTTGGTGATGCACCACATGATGTGTTATTAGTTTTGGATGGATCAACTGGACAGAATGCTTTTGAACAAGCAAAACAATTTACAGCAGCTACTGAGGTGACTTGCTTAGCTGTTACAAAACTAGACGGAACTGCCAAAGGCGGGGTTGTAATAGGAATCTCAGATCAATTTAAAATTCCAGTAAAATATATTGGTGTTGGAGAAGGAATTGAGGATCTTCAGGTCTTTAATAAGTATGAGTTTGTAGATAGTTTTTTTAAATAGTGATTAGAATGGATTTTTCGTCTTTAAAAAATACACCTCCGATGTATCTTTATTTAGTGAGTATCTTTTCTTTTATATTGGCAAATCTTGTCCGAGATAAAAGTCTTGGTTTCTATTATTTTTTATTGATAATAGGTTTGGTTTTCTTTGTTTTGGGTTTTATGAGACGTTTGAAAACCAAGTAATTTTATTGGTACAAAGCACTTATTTTTTGCCATAAAACGGCATCAAAATCTGATAAGGCAAAAGTTGGATTGTCTGGATTTGCAATATCACCCATTCTGATAACGACCATTTTCTTGCTGGGAACTACATAGATTTTTTGATCATTTTTACCCAATGCCATGTACATATCGGCTGGAGCTGTTGGTATTAAACTACCAGTGAACTGCAGTTGGCTTTGTGGTAAATGATAACTTGATTTTCCATTCAGCCACCATAAATAACCGTATCCTAGATTGATTGTTTGTGAAGTGTTTGTAGCTTCATTTAAAAAGTTTTCATTCACTATCGTGTTACTTTCCCATTTTCCTTTGTTGTAGATTAAAAGTCCAAAACGCGCCATCGAACGCGAATTACTTCCATAAACGGAATTGTTGCCTAACTGAAACCAGGCGCCATCCATTCCTATCTTATCTTTCAATTTGGTATTGAAATAGGAATTCCAAGTTTGTCCGCTGGCTTGCGCGATCACATCCTGTAATTTCACATATACATTGTGATACGCCCAACGCGTTCCTGCATCAGCTTTGTATGTAAGGCTTGTTGGATCAACATCATCTGTACTGTCATCTAATCGTATCCGCCCGACGAACCCCATATTTTTTAGATTAACCTAAGGTAGTAGTTTTGTTCTAAACAATTTAGACATGAATAAAAATGAATTTATGTTA
>NZ_JADOVC010000039.1:0-32203 GCF_015751645.1 Flavobacterium sp. CG_9.1 | reverse complement strand
ATCCTAATTTAAGTTTAAAAAGTGGCATATCTTCAACCGGAATCCGTACCTCTTTTTTACTGGAAAGAGTGGCACATCATCAACTGGTTTATCCAGTTGTTTGTAGTCGCGTTGCAAAAGACTATCTATTTTCATAAATTTAGATAAGAATTTTAACTGCTTTTCTTTGTCTCCAGTTTGTTTATAATGCTCAATTAAATAAGAGTAACCACCAACGAATTCAGGTATGATTCTCTTATTTATAACATACATTGAATCTACTTTTATATAATTTTGAATCGCTTTTTTTTCATTACCCATACCAGCGTAAGACTTTCCTAAATAAAAGTAGGAAGCAAGTATATTGCCATAATTTTTATCTGATATTATTTGAGGTAATGCCTTATTTATACTATCTAAAGCAGCTTTATAGTTTTTCTTTAATACTTGATTAGCTCCTTCATTTAAAATGAAATAAGAAATATAGTATTGGTCTTTGGTCGCTTTCGACTCTTGATAACCCATTTTATTATAAAAACTTGTGGAATCTAAATTTTTTAATGATTTGTGAGCATCAGCTAAAGCGAATAAAACATTATGATATTCAGTTGCATACTCAGGAGACCTAACATTTTTCCCTTTATAGTAATTAAAACATTCTCTGTAAAGGACAAGCGCCTCTTCGACCTGACCTAATTCTTCAGAACGAAGCATTCCAATAGAATGTTTGACATTGTAATAAAAATCTAGATTATTCTTTTTTGCATACTTTTCAGCCATAAAAAAATTAGCTAATGCTTCGTCAAATCGAAACTGCTTTTTTAGTTCATATCCTTTTTTAGAATAAGATAATGCTGGGAATTTTATATCATTTGTATTTGTAGCATACTTAATGGAAGTATCTAAATACTGTATGCATTTTGCTCCTTCAAATAAATGCGATAGTAAAAAATAACCCCTTGAAAGGTTTATGTTACTTTTTTGTATTTGTGCTCTTTTTATATAGGTATTAGCATAATGCAATTGCTTTTTGTCATTACCTCTGTTTTCAGTGAAGGCTTGCTTTAAATCTTCATAAGATAAATCAACTTGATTTCTTTTTGTGTTTTGCGACCATAAAAAATACGGAAACAGTACCAAAAGCACTATTTTCATGAATTGTCGGTTAGTCATTATAGTTTGTTTTGGTGCAAAAATACTGTATCTAGAATAAATTAGTAGTAAATAACAAAATTTTCGCTTGTTTATTAACATGCTGATTTTAAAATTTTTATAATATTAGATACCGGAATTCACGGAATTACAACACTGAATTCCGTGAATTCCGATAACAACCATTTGCACAATACTAATTACTATTCTAGTTTTGGCATCAGGAAAGTTAGAGTGTTTGGAGTAAGACGTTACTTTTAAATGTCGATTACTTTCCTAAGTCAATTGGCCAATTACAAGGGAATAATTCAGCTGTACTGTAACCCTTTTAAAAAAAACAGAGTATGAGGTTTTAGGTAAAGCTATTTGTTCCTCAAAAAACAAAGCATAAGGGAATAATTCAGCTGTATTGTAACCCTTTTAAAAAAAAAGAGCAAAGAGTTATAAAGCTATAGTCTCTAAAAAAAACAAAGCATAAGGGAATAATTCAGCTGTATTGTAACCCTTTCAAAAATACAGAGTATGAGGTTAAGTAAAGCTAATTGTCCCTCAAAAAACAAAGCATAAGGGAATAATTCAGCTGTACTATAACCCTTTCAAAAAAACAGAGCATGAGGTTCGGTAAAGCTATTTGTTCCTCAAAAAACAAAGCATAAGGGAATAATTAATCTGCAAGGTAACCCTTTAAAAAAAAACAAAGCAAGGAGTTGTGCAAAGCTATGGTCTCCATAAAACCAAGCACAAAAGTTCTCGAGAAATTTTTTTATTAAAAAAATGTTTAATCTTGCTCGTCTCAAGACGGGTTTAAAAACTCTTGAAAAAAATGAATTTAGATAATTTGAATTTAGTAGAGCTTAATGCTCAAGAGATTGAATGTACAGATGGTGGATGGTATATCATTAGAATTACTGGTTTTTTAGATGGAATTGATGGTAATTTTCACATTTCATTTTTTGGGGGAGGTGGTAACTAATTAAAAACACAATTATGATTATAGAAAATTTGGAATTAGAAATACTAAGCGAGAAAGAAACCTTGGAAATAGATGGTGGATGGTATATCCTCAGAATTACTGGATTATTTGATGGTGTAAAAGGAAATACTGAATTTGATTGGTTCAACTTTTCATAAATTAAAATCCAAAATAAGGAAAGATAGTTTTACGACTATCTTTCCTTTTAAAAATCTAGTGTATGAAATATAAATTCATTGCAATTATTTACTTATTTACTCTAAATTCCTTTGTGTTCTCGCAAGAAATTAGAGATCAATTGTCTAATGAGAAAATTTCTTTTGTTGAAATTTATTCAGACAAAGGAGATTTAATTGGGGTTACTAATGTAGGAGGGGTATTCCCAATTGACCTAAAAAATAAAATAAAATCTTCAAAAACCGAAAAATTAGCTTTTGTAAATTCATTTTTTGAAACCGAAATTATTGAAACCAAAGATTTTAATGACCGTGCTGTTTTTAAAATGAATCCTATTATAAATGAATTAAAGGAAGTAGTTATTTCACCAAATAAAGATAAAAATCAATATCTAGTCCTTAAAACGTATGTAAGGAGTTTACAAATAAATAATGGGAAAATACATTATTTTATGGATGGTATAGTAGAATACTATATTTCACTAAAAACCAAAAAAGTAAAAATTAAATTTATTTCTAACAGATCTTTTGAAAACAAATCAATCAAACAGTTAAAAGAAAAAGGGCTAACTAAAATCTTTTTTCAAATTACAGGAGCTCCAATGTTAAATGAATTTTTAAATTATAATAATTTAATCGAAAATTATAATTTTCAAAAAACAGATTTAGAAATCAAAATCACTTCTAAGGACGATAATAGTGTTAAAGGGAATCTCTTTACGAATAAAAATGGTACTAATTTGAGTTTAGGATTTATAACAAATGACAAGCCGAAAGTGATGAAAGGTCTTGGAATAGAAAATATTTTGGAAAACTACAATATTAATTCTTTTTTTAGTGCCAGTAATTCTGAAGAGTTTGGATTTAACGCTCTGATGTATTTTAAAGAAACTAGAAATTACAAAATAAAAGCAAAAAAAGATATAGAATACCAAAAAGTTGATGTCACTCATGAAGTTTTTGTTTTAGATTACAGATTTTCAGAAGAGATAGATGCTAAAAAATTGGATCAAAATTATAGTTTCACTAAGTCGAGCTCTTATTCAGAAGAATATTGGGAAAAAGTAAACAATGTTTTATTTCAACCTCTAGCAGAACCAATAGAATTATTCATAAAAGAGAATTTAATTGAATTAAAATAATTTTACAATTCAATACTTTTTAAAACTAGACTTCATTTATAAAGTATTCATTAAGCATACTACACAAATATATCTGCTAATATGAACTAAATATTCAAGCTCATAAATGAAGCTTTCTAGGACAACTTTACTCAGAAAAAATAATTTATAAAAAATAATTTGGCCAATTATAAGGGATTGCTGCAGCTGTATGGTAACCCTTTAAAAAAAACAGAGCATAAGGGATTTGATATAGCTAATTTGTAACCCTTAATAAAAAAACAGAGCATGGAGTTTATAAAGCTATGGTCTCCATAAAACCAAGCCAACGGAACTACAGCTGCCGGAATAAAGACTGTATTAGAAAGAAAGTTCTCGAGAAACTCCTTTTGTTAAAAACAAAAAATGTTTAATCTTGCTTGTCATTTGACGAGTTTTAAAAACTTAAAGATGGATTTAAAAAATTTGAATTTAGTAGAGCTTAATGCTCAAGAAATGAAAGAAGTTGAAGGTGGATTCTTATTTGCTTTTATACTTGGTCTAGGCCTCGGAATACTGTTATTAAAATCAATAGAAGCTATTTTTGAATAAAACTAAAAAAAAGAGAAATTATGAATTTAAAGAAAATGAATTTAGTGGAGCTTAATGCTCAAGAGGAAAAAGAAATTGAAGGCGGTTTCCTATTAGGACTATTAGCTGGGGTTTTGGTAATTGGTTTGATTAAACTTGCATATGAAATTTTTGATTAATAACAATTTAATTTAAATTGTCCTTTGGGTGTAATTGCAGTGTAATTGTATGTGAGTAATAAAATTCAATAAGCAATTTCATAATTACATCCATTGTGCTTAAAAAAAGACATTAAAATGAAATTAAGAATATTTTATATACTATTATTTATGATCCCAATCATAAATAGTGCTCAGAACAAGTATTATAGCTATAATTTTTACGAAGGTAAAGGTTATCTTTTTACAATGAATCAAAGTAATGATTTGATGTTGAATTCAATTCGTTACATCGGCGGTTCTGTAAATGATAAAAATTTATCGGAAAAAGAAAAAAAGTTATATTCCACCGGGTTGTCTTTATTTACTGGATTATTAGGTCAAGCCATTACACACGAAGAAGGGCATCGCTCTGTGCTGTCCGAATTAGGAATCGGGAGTGTAAGTGAGCCCTTTTTTGACAAACATTTAGTTGCCAAAGTAACGGGAGTCTCTGACAAAACTTTAATTAATTTGCGGGATAATAATTTACCCAATTACATTCGACTACATACTGCTGGATTAGAATCAGATTATGCATATTTAAAAAAATCGGATGCTTTTCTCAATTTTAATGAAGAAAAAAATGAAGTGTTACATCCTGATTATATTATGAGGAAATTAGGCACACAGTTTTACTATCTTACAAATTTATTTACGATGAAATCAGGGATCAAAGAGAAAGACGATCTAGAACTAGATCGAGATATTGTCGGTCATGATTTATACGGGATGATTCGTCATTTACATAGACCTAACATGGAGTTTTACCGTTATACCGAAAGGAACGAGTTAACTTCTGAAGAAAAGTCGTATGCAAAGCGTATGGCTTATATGTCATTTTTTAATTTCCTTAATCCAAATATTTGGAAAAATAATAGGTATAATCTTTCCAAAGAGGTAAAAGCTAATTTTTCTGTAAATTATTCATTAGCTCCTTTTGGTGATTTTGTAGAACAAAATTTGTTTTTAACTGTAAAAGACAAATACAAAATAAACCCATATTTCCGTCAGTATTTTAATAAAAGTTATACTTTTTTAGCTGGAGGAATCAATTTACATAATTATACTTTTCACGATGCTAAATTTTTACTAAATTCTTCCATCGATTTTTGGGAACAGCCCAAAAACCTAGAATTTAGAAATAAAGAAGGAAAATTTGGTTTTGGTTTAAAATCAGAATTTGCGGTTAGATTTTCAAATTGGAATAATAATACAAAATCAGCTTATTTTAATCTTGGCGCATCCTATAAAACAAATGGGTTTATACCGGAATCACCTTCGCTCAAAGAAGATTTTAGAATTCATTTGGGATTTGTATTAGCCATAAAAGAGTAATATGGTAATACACATCCTTTACACTACAATAAAAACACATCATAAGTAAATAATTCTGCTTTAATCAATATAAATTTCAATGACCTTCAGTCAAGACCCCATAAACACTTTAGAAAACTTAATCGCTAAAAACAAAACTAAAAGTATTTCTATTTACTTGGTACTTGTTTTAGCTATACTTGTTTTTATAATTTCCTTACCATTGATAAAAATAGACATAAGCAGTCAGAGTCGGGGTATGGTGCGCAGTACTACAGATAATGTTCCAGTAAGCAGCTTAGTAAATGGCAAAGTGACTTTTATAAAACTCAAAAACAATCAAGTGGTGCAAAGAGGCGACACGCTTGTTCAGCTAATGCAAGAAAATTTAAACGCAGAGAAGGCCACTAATTATGCAATTACCACCACTGTAGAAGATCAAATTTACGACCTATCACAAATTGTTAAAGGAACAGCGCAAAACCTAAAAACACCAGCAGTTCAACTAGAATGGTCGAGTTACATTAATAAAAAAGAGGAATTGGATAGTAAAATTACTCAAGCTAAAATAGTATACGACCGCAACAAACAATTACACGATAAAGGAATCATTGCGAAAGCGGAATTCGAGAAATACGGTTTTGAATATACATTTGCGCAACAAGCACTTTCTAGTTTAGAGAAAAGCCAACGAAGCCTTTGGCAAAACAACAAACGAGAGTTGGAAATCCAACTTCAAAACTTAAATGGAACCCTGCAAAAAATAAAAGTGGAAGCTCAAAACTATTACATCATTGCACCACTAACAGGCACAATTGAAAATTACTCTGGAATTCAATTGGGTTCCTTCCTAAATGCTTCGCAACCCATTGCCACAATTTCTGCAGCTGATCAATTAATTGTGGAAAGCACAGTTTCTCCAAACGATATTGGACTGATACAGAAAAACCAAAAAGTAAAATTCCAGATTGATGCTTTCAATTACAACCAATGGGGATTATTAGAAGGTAAAGTAATTGATATTGATCATAATATAACCATTCAAGGTGATCAGACTTTTTTTAAAGTTAGGAGTGTTTTGAATGCAACAGAAATGAGTTTGCAATCTGGCTATAAAACTAATATCACCAAAGGAATGACGCTAACCACGCGTTACATGATTGCCAGACGCAGTTTGTATGATTTGTTGTTTGACAAAGTTGATGATTGGCTCAACCCAAAACAATTAGAAATTAGAAATTAGCAAGTAGTAATTAGTAGTTGCTGAAATTTCTACTTTCTACTTGCTAATTACTACTTCTCTAAGCTTTCTTTCAATTTTTTAGTTATGGCGACCAAAAGCCTTAGTATTTCAATACAATCCGTAGACAATGAATCAAATTCCATTTTTGTAATGTATTCCGTTTCAAACAATAGTTCAATCCAATACAAGGTTTCGTTTGCTTCCTTTAAAGCAATGTACAATTTGTTCAGAAAATCTTTTCTGCTTTAGGCAAATTCACTTTCTTTAATTAAAGCACCAATTGCTGTTCCACTTCGAAGCATTTGTTTAGACAAAACAAATTCTTTTTTCTCTGTTTGTAAATACTTAAAAGTATTGATAATTCTAATTGCAAATTTTTTTGACTTTACATGGATAAGATTATCGTTTTTCATAAAGAAATTAATTTATAGAAAATCAAAATTACTAATTTCCAACTACTAATTTCTAATTATATAATGGCCTCAACAAAAATAAAACAACATGATATCAAAGATTGTGGCGCTGCTTGTCTCGCTTCTATTGGCAATCATTACAAAGTTAATCTGCCTATAGCCCGAATTCGTCAATTTGCCAATACCGATAAGCGAGGTACCAATGTGCTGGGGATAATTGAAGCTGCAGAAAAAATGGGCTTTTCTGCCAAAGGAGTAAAAGGAGGTATCGATGCTATTGATAAAATTCCGCTCCCTGCTATTGCTCACGTGGTGGTAAAAGAACAATTGCATCATTATATTGTGATTTATTCTGTCTCCTCACCCTCTGGGAGGTCGGTAGGGGAAATTACAGCAATGGATCCTGCTTTTGGTAAAATGGAGACCTACACGTATGAAGAATTTCAAAAAATTTGGTCAGGAGTATTGATTCTTTTTGCACCGAATGATGATTTCAAGGAATACAACGAAAAAGTTTCTCCTATAAAACGCTTTTGGCATTTGGTACAGCCACACAAAACCATCTTAGTTCAAGCTTTGGTCGGTGCCATACTTTTTACCGTTTTAGGATTGGCAATGTCCATTTATATTCAAAAAATTACCGATTATGTTTTGGTGGAAGGCAACAGAAATTTGCTGAATCTGCTGAGTGTTTCCATGATTATCATCATTATACTGCAAGCCTACATCGGTTCTAAAAAGAGTGTTTTTGTTATGAAAACGGGGCAATTAATTGATGCTAAATTAATTTTGGGATACTATAAACATTTGCTTCATCTGCCGCAACGTTTTTTTGACACGATGCAAGTGGGAGAAATCACATCCCGGATTGGCGATGCGGTAAAAATTAGATCTTTTATCAATGAAGTGGCGATTGATATGATTGTCAATATCTTCATTGTGATTTTTTCCTTTACGTTGATGTTTACCTATTATTGGAAATTGGCTTTGGTGATTCTTTTGGTAATTCCTTTTTATGGAGCTATTTATTTTCTTTTAAATAAATTCAATAAAAAAGTAGAACGCGTTATCATGGAGAATGCTGCCGAATTACAAACACAATTGGTTGAAAGTGTCACGCATATCAGAACCGTAAAAGAATTTGGAATCGAAGAGTTTTCGAATCTAAAGACAGAAAATAAATTTGTAAAACTATTGTTCACCACCTACAAATCAGGCTTAAACAGTGTTTTTGCAGGGACTTCTACCCAATTTCTGGCTTCGATATTTACTGTTATTCTAATGTGGATTGGTTCGGGTTATGTGATTGACAGAGCCATTACTCCAGGGGAATTATTTTCCTTTTACGCTTTGATTGGGTATTTTACTTCTCCCGTTGCTTCCTTGATTGGGATGAACAAAACGGCACAAAATGCACTCATAGCAGCTGATCGACTTTTTGAAATAATGGATTTAGAACGGGAAGAAACAGAAAACAAAGTCGAATTGCAAAGAGAAAATATGGGAGACATAAAATTTGAAAATGTAACGTTTCGTTATGGCTCGCGAACAGAAGTTTTCAAAAATTTTAATGCGGTTTTCAAGAAAAATGAAACTACTGCTATTGTTGGAGAAAGTGGTAGTGGGAAAACAACATTGATTTCGCTTTTACAAAATCTGTATCCTATTAAAGAAGGGAAAATTTATATTGGCGATTATGATTCTCAATTTATTCATTATCAAAGTTTACGCAACTGCATTGGAGTAATTCCGCAACAACTCAATTTATTTTCAGGCAATATTATAGAAAATATTGCTCTAGGATCTTCTTTTCCTGACATGCAACGCATTTTAGATTTGTCAAAACAATTAGGAATAACAGAATTTGTAGAGAAATTACCCAATGGTTTTGAAACTCAAATAGGCGAAAACGGCGCCATGCTTTCCGGTGGGCAGAAGCAACGACTTGCCATAGCCCGAGCTTTATACAAGAATCCAGAGGTATTATTAATGGATGAAGCCACATCGTCATTAGACAATAATGAAGAGTATATTGTTAAAAAAGTTATTGATGATTTTAAAGCGCGAGGTAAAACCATTATTGTTATTGCGCATAGATTAAGCACCATTGCAAATGCGGATACCATTTTAGTAATGGAGAATGGAACAATAATAGAATGTGGAAACCATATTTATTTATTAGAACAAAAAGGGAAATACTATGATTTATGGCAGAAACAAGGATTGTTGTAATACTAACTTACAAACACAAAAAAGGCGATTAAAACTTAATTTTAATCGCCTTTTTTATAAATCCAAGCGCTGTTTTATCCATTTAATACTTTAGCACCACCAACAATCTCTAAAATTTCGCTGGTAATTGAAACTTGACACGCTTTTTTATACGTTGATTTCTAAGTTCCGTTGCTTTATCCGTTGCTTTGCTTCGCTCGGGTGTGCATAGTAGTCATACGTGATCTGAAGCAAATGAATAGAATTCCTTAGTGCAATTATTTCGACAATGATTTTAAAATCAGCTACAATGCAATTTCTTTATTTGTAATGCTTTTTATACCTTAAAAAATACATCCTCAATAGCAATATCCAATTCAGGAAACAGCGGGCTTGTAATTTTTTCGCCTTCTACTTGCGGTTTTAAACCAATAAATACTTCGTTCACTAAGGTGTAAACTAGAATCAATTTATCATTAGGTTCAATTATCCAGTATTCTTTCACGCCCGCTTCTTGATATAAATTAAACTTAGTGTGCACATCGTGTTTGCTATTATTAGTCGACATAATCTCAATCATCAAATCTGGAGATCCATTGCATCCTCGTGCATCTAGTTTGCTTTCATCACAAATAATACACAAATCAGGCTGAACCACGGTAGAGTCTTTTTTGGTTGATGGAATAGCTAAACGAACATCAAAAGGAGCTTGGAAAACATCACAAGACTGTCGTTTAAAATAGGTATTTAATTCAAACGATAAATTATTTGAAATTCTTTGATGCACCATACTTGGTGCTGGACTCATTTTCCGAATAAATCCCTTAATCAATTCTACACGCTCCTGAAATTGCCAACGCAAATAATCAGCATAAGAATATTGCTTAGTCAAATCTAAATCGGAAAAATTTGTAATTATTGCCATTTGTGTAGCTTTTGAAAAACAAATTTAATGAATTAACTTTTTGATTGCAAAAAAATGATTTTATGTGTTATTAGGACTATCAAATATTAGGTTTGTATTTAATCAAAAGTAAATAAGCAATTTAACGGTTTTCGTAAATAGAAAAAATCCTCCAAATTGGAGGACTTTTAGATAAATATTCAGCTACTTTCTTACCCATTCAATGCTTCAGCACCACCAACGATCTCTAGAATCTCATTAGTAATAGAAGCTTGACGCGCTTTATTGTAAGTCAATTTCAATTGATTTCTCAATTCAGTTGCATTATCCGTTGCTTTGTGCATGGCAGTCATACGCGCTCCGTGCTCAGAAGCAAATGAATCACGAATCCCTTTGTACAATTGTGTTTTTAATGATTTTGGAATTAAAGTCAACACGATTTCCTCTTTTGAGGGTTCAAAAATATAATCCCCTGTCGAAACCGGTACATCAGATTTTATAGGTGCCAATGGTAAAAATTGCTCCGTTTGAACGATTTGTGTTGCTGCATTTTTAAATTGGTTGTAAATCAACTCAATTTTATCGTATTCACCGGAAACGAATTTCTCGGTTAACAAGTCTGCGATTACAGCCACATTATCAAAAGTCAAATCGTCAAATACAGCGCTATGATTGTCTACAACAGGAAGTGTTTTACTTAAAACATCATTTCCTTTTTTACCGATAGCAAAAACATCCACCTGTTTTCCAGCATAAAATTCTGCACGGCTTCTGGCTTCTTTAATGGCATTAGTATTAAAAGCGCCAGCCAAACCCCTATTAGAAGTTATTACAACAAGCAACACTTTTTTAACTTCACGTTGTGTTGTAAATTCTCCACCCGCATCACCTTCAAGTGTAGCAGAAAGATTTTGCAATAGTTCCGTTAATTTTTCGGCATAAGGGCGCATTGCCGTGATTGCATCTTGTGCTTTCTTTAGCTTTGCTGCAGAAACCATTTTCATCGCTGATGTAATTTGCATCGTAGATGAAACGGAAGTAATTCTATTACGGATTTCCTTTAAATTTGCCATTTTGTTTATAGTGAAAGGTGAATCGTGAAAAGTGAATAGCCTAACTACTCACTTTTCACTTTTCACTAAATTAGTTATATTTCGCTGATAATTCTTTTGCTACAGTTTCGATTACATCTGTAATTTCGTCTGTTAACTTTCCTGCTTTCAACGCATCAAGAGTCGCTCTGTGTTTGTTGTTCAAGAATTCCAAGAAATCTTTCTCAAATTCTCTTACTTTATTCACAGGAACATTTCTCAATAAGTTTTTAGAACCAGCATAGATAATGGCAACTTGATCTTCAACAGTATAAGGATCATTCAAACCTTGTTTCAAGATCTCAACGTTTCTTTTTCCTTTTTCAATTACGTTTAAAGTAACGGCATCAAGATCAGAACCAAATTTAGCAAACGCTTCCAATTCACGGAATTGTGCTTGATCTAGTTTTAAAGTACCGGCTACTTTTTTCATCGATTTAATTTGTGCATTTCCTCCAACACGAGATACCGAGATACCTACGTTAATTGCTGGACGAACCCCTGAGTTAAACAAATCTCCATCCAAGAAAATTTGACCATCAGTAATCGAAATTACGTTTGTTGGGATGTATGCCGAAACGTCACCCGCTTGAGTCTCAATAATTGGTAAAGCAGTAAGTGATCCACCACCTTTTACAATTGATTTCAATGAATCTGGTAAATCGTTCATGTCTTTAGCAATTCCATCATCAGCAATTACTTTACAAGCACGTTCTAATAAACGGCTGTGTAAGTAAAATACATCTCCAGGATATGCTTCACGTCCCGGTGGTCTTCTCAATAAAAGAGAAACCTCACGATAAGCCACCGCTTGTTTAGATAAATCATCATAAACAATCAAAGCTGGACGACCTGAATCTCTAAAATATTCTCCAATTGCAGCACCTGCGAAAGGAGCATACACTTGCATTGGAGCTGGATCAGAAGCATTAGCAGCAACAATAATGGTATACGCCATTGCTCCTTTTTCTTCTAACATTTTAGCAATTCCTGCTACAGTTGACGCTTTTTGTCCAATTGCAACATATATACAGAATACTGGTTTCCCAGCATCATAAAATTCTTTTTGATTTAAGATCGTATCGATACAAACAGTTGATTTCCCTGTTTGACGGTCACCAATAACGAGCTCACGTTGTCCACGACCTACTGGAATCATAGCATCTACTGCTTTAATACCAGTTTGTAATGGTTCAGTAACAGGTTGACGGAAGATAACTCCAGGAGCTTTTCTTTCCAAAGGCATCTCGTATAAATCTCCACCAATTGGCCCTTTTCCATCTATTGGAAAACCAAGTGTGTTTACTACACGACCTACCATTTGTTCTCCTACTTTAAGAGAAGCAATACGTTGTGTTCTTTTTGCAGTTGATCCTTCTTTGATTCCTGTAGAGGGTCCTAAAAGTACCACACCTACATTGTCTTCTTCAAGGTTCAAAACAATAGCTTCTAATCCATTGTCAAATTCAACTAATTCTCCATACTGAACATTAGAAAGCCCGTAAACACGAGCAATACCATCTCCAACTTGAAGTACTGTTCCTACTTCTTCTAGTGTAGCACCAGATTCAAAACCTTCTACTTGCTTTCTTAATATTGCTGAAATTTCAGCAGGTTTAATTTCCGCCATTTTATTTTATAATTTAAACACTTAAATGTGCAATAAAACTAATTACTTAACTCTCTTTTTAATACTTGTAATCTGTTGGCTATTGAAGCATTGTATTGCTTGTCGCCTATTCTTAAAATAAATCCTCCAATAATTGAAGCATCTACTGTATTTTCAATTGTGATTTTCTTATCTGAAAGTGTTGCTATTGTCGCTTTCACTTTAGCTTCTAATGCAGCATCCATAGGAATAGCGGTAGTAACTTTAGCTACTTCAATACCATTCATCACGTCAAATAATTTGCTGTATTCTGTAGCAATACCTTCTAGAATTTCGAATCTTTTGTTTTCAAATAACAAATGAAATAATCCTTGAGTAACTACATCAATACCTGCAAAAACTTCCAAAAGTGCTTTCTCCTTCACCTCCACTTTTAAAGTTGGATTTTGGATAAAAGTACTCAATTCTAAGTTTCCATTGATTGTTGAAGCAATCAATTTCATATCGTTATTTACAACTTCGGCAACTCCTTTAGAGTTTGCTAAATCTAAAATTGCTGTTGCATAACGAATTGCTGCTCTTGTACTTGCCATAATTAGTTCAGTTTTACGTCACCTAACAATTTCTCCACTAACTTAGTTTGAGCTTCTTTGTTAGACAATTCGTCTTTCAATAATTTTTCAGCAATACTCAATGATAAAGTAGAAACTTGTAATTTCAACTCAGCCATAGCTGCATTTTTTTCACCTTCAATTGCTACTTTCGCTTGTTCAATCATTTTCAATCCTTGAACTTGCGCTTCGTTTTTAGCATCAGCAACCATTTTTTCTTTCATTTCACGAGCCTCTTTAAGCATGTTGTCGCGCTCTAATCTAGCTTCTTGTAAAATACGTTGGTTGTCAGCTTGAAGATTTTGCATTTCTTTTCTAGCGTTTTCAGCAGAAAGTAAGGCATTCTTGATTCCTTCTTCTCTATCATTTACTGCATCAAGAATTGGCTTCCAAGCGAATTTTTTTAACAAGAGTATTAATCCAACAAATATCACTATCTGCCAGATAAACAAACCAAACGAAAAATCATTTATTAACTTATCCATTATATCTAATTATAAATTTTAAAGTATGTATTGCTTTTAATCGCAATTTGTAATGTTTTAATTTTAAAAACAATAGTTACAACCAACCGTTGCAACTATTGTTTTATTTTAGTTTTAATTAAGATGCGAATAACGCAGCAAAACCAATACCTTCAATAAGTGCAGCTGCGATAAGCATAGCTGTTTGGATTTTTCCAGAAGCCTCTGGTTGACGAGCAATAGCGTCCATTGCTGAACCACCAATTCTACCAATACCTAAACCTGCTCCGATAACAATCAATCCTGCTCCTACAATAGTTGGAATTTCCATAATATATAAATTAAAAATTAAACATTCAATTTGATTTTAGATTGAAGATTAACGATTTTTGATTTCAGAATTGCAAAATCTGCAATCATAAATCAAGTTTCAAAAATCTGAAATCTAGTGAGCCTCTTCGTGATGATGCTCTTCGTTTCCTGCTCCAAAATACAGTGCAGATAACATGGTGAAAATATACGCTTGTAAAAAAGCTACTAATATTTCAAGTATCGAAAGTGCAAATGCCAAACCAAATGACAATGTGCTTCCAATCCAGCTTTTGAATATAAACATTAAACCAATGATACTCATTAAAACAACGTGCCCTGCTAAAATGTTAGCATACAAACGTATCATTAATGAAAATGGTTTGATGATGGTTCCCAATAATTCAATTGGAGCCAAGATAAATTTCATTGGAGTTGGTACACCTGGCATCCAGAAAATGTGTCCCCAATAATTTTTATTAGCCGTGAAAGTGGTAATTAAATACGTTAATAAAGCCAATGATGCTGTAATAGCAATATTCCCTGTTACGTTAAATCCTAGCGGAGTTAATCCTAATATATTTAAAAAGAAAATAAAGAAAAATATAGTCAATAAATAACTCATGTATTTTTTGTACCCTTTTTCTCCAATGTTAGGAATAGCTATTTCATCTCTGATGTAAAGTACAAGTGGTTCAAAAAACCTTCCCGTACCAGAAGCAATTCCGTTATTTTTACCATACGATTTTGCTAATCCAGTAAACAAGACAAACATTAAAAGTGCAATTCCTAAAATACCAATTACACTTTTAGTAATCGATAAATCAAGTGGAGCAGCGTTTGTTGGGTGACCGTGCTCTTCTGTTAAAGTTCCAGTTGCGTCTGTTTTGTATATTTTTTCGTGGTGCAAAACATAGAAGTTTCCATTGTGTTCTGCTGTTTCCTCACCATGGTGAAATTTTGAAGAAGAAAATACTTGTAAACCGTTGTCCCAAAGAATAATTGGCAAAGAAAAACCATTATGCGCTCCAGTTGCCTCATCGACATTAAAAGTAAAATCATGCGCATCTAAAAGGTGATGATTGATAAATTCTTTAATTTTAGATTTTACATCTGTTGGTTCTGCATGAGCTCCTTCGGCTGCCTCAAGGGCAACTTCTGTTTTCACTTTTGTCGTATCCACTTCTGGATTTGCAAAACTAATTAAAGGAAGACACGCTACTAAAGTCGCTAATATAAATCTAAGTGCTTTGTTTGAAATCACCATAACAGTTAATTATCTTAATTTATTACGTTTCTGAAATTTGGTGCAAATGTACATCTTTTATTAATATTCAAAAGAATATAAAAATTTATTTTTGATGGATTTGTTCCTTAAATCACATATTCATTGCTTTTCGTTTAATATCCGTATTGTTAATATCGTTTCAATTGCTAAAAAGATAATAAACATCATAAAAAAATTAATTTTCTCCAATGTATTTTCCTCGTTTGTGACCTGCAATATAGGTTTTAAAATTACATAACAAACAATCATTTTGACACTTGTGCTCAAAAGAAAAGACATCCCTACATTGTCAAAACTGCGTTCTTTGACTTTCAACAAAACTACAAATACCATAATTGACAATACTAAAAACAAGAGATATAGGGTTTCTATGGAATAATAAAAAGGCGTATCATTTATTTCTAAAGCATAAAAAATAACGCGATGAATAAGGTATGCTAATCCTGCAAGTACTACTAAAGACAAAAGCGGTCTGTATTTTTTTAAACTCATTGTGTTTTATTAATTTCGTTTACTTGCCGAATCACGTTATACAACGCCAGTACAACACCAACGAATACTAAAATTTTAGAGTAATACACCTTGGGATTGGGATGATTTTCATCTAACCAGTCTCCAAGATAGGAGAACAAGAAAATAATAACTCCCATTTGAATGGGAATATTAATGAGTGCAAGCCATTTATTAGGCCTTTTTTGAGGCGGTTTGTTGTCCATTAGTAGGCATTTGATTTTTAATATTGGTCTTCATTGCACACGACGCACTAAAATCAGCACCTGGTTCAACAGATAATTTGCCTACGATAACTTCACCATGAATACTAGCTTTCGATTTTACATTTAGCACCTCCGTTACCTGAATTTTTCCGTCAAATTTGCCTTCGATATCTGCATTTTTACATACAATATCTCCCGTGACACTTCCTGCAGGGCCAATTACAATTTTTCCGCCAGACTCAAAATTACCAATCAAGTGTCCGTCTAATCTAAAATCAGCTTGTGAAATAATATCCCCTTTGATCGTGGTTCCCTCTACAATTCTATTGGTCTTTCCTAGAAGATCAGTATATGATTTTTGTTTTTTATCAAACATAATTATTGCTTTTTAGAGGCTAAATACGTTTCAAGATTTTTCTTGATTTGGATGACTTTATAATTTTCGCCTGAAACTACTACAGCCGCATCAGTAATTTTATATTTTATATTTTCTTCTAAAACCAATGCAATATCCGCTGCGTAGGCCTTTGATTTTATTCCATGTATCGTGATGAAATTTCCTTTGTCCGTGTAGATATCATACGAATAATACATTTTTTGAAAGTTTTCACTTTCCAAGAATACTTTTATTTTTTCTTCTAACGCTTTGGTGTTTTGAGCATCGCGTGCTCCCACTTGATATAAAATTTTCCAGTTATTTGAATCTGTTGTAACAAAGTCCATTTTTTCTAAAAACGGAATTTGATCATTCAATATCAATAGGGCATTTTTCCCCTCCTCACTATTTGGATAATTATCTGCAACCACTTGCAGCGCGTTTTTGTAAGCGGCAACCCCTTTTAGCTTGCCTATCACATTCGCTTTAAGCAGTTCAAATTTAGATCCAATCTCTTCGCCCGAAAACTGAGTAATAAGAGCATCGGCATTCTCTAAAACCAAAACAAATTGCTCTTGTTGAAACAGTTTATACCACTTGTTATAGACGCTTTCTGGCGAGTCAACTGCTGAAATCGCACTTGGATTGGTGTTGTTTATAATTTGGGCATAGCGGGAGTCCGGATATTGCGTTACGATTCTGTTTTTCATCGCCTCTGCTTTGCTGCTACCGTTGATTTGATATAACTTATACAAATTGTACATAGCAGGAAGAATCAGTTTTTCCTCTGGATTATTTTTTAATAGGTATTCCAGTTTAGCGATAGCCAAATCATTTTCTTTGAATTTTTCTTTGTAAATAATTCCCAATTGATAGTAGGCAAAATTGCGTTCTTTACTAATGCTGTCTAATTCTATTTGTGCGGTCGGAAGTTGTTTTAAATAATAATTCGTAGTGTACTGCTCTGCAACTAGTATGATGTCCGATTCCTTTTTTGTACCGTTCTTTTCCAAAGTCAAAGAATCAGCAGCCGCTGCATTTACATTTCCTGATGAAAGTCTCCAATTGCCATTTAGAACCCTGTCGCCCCATATTTTTTTAAATTCTATTTTACCAAAAGCCACGGTTGTAAAATTATAAAAGTAGAATGTACTCGCTCCAGGCTGCGCATTAGTGGACGCCGCTGTAGGTGGAGTCATTGTCGATTTGCGGTTAGGTCTTATCGGATCTTGAGTAGAAACTGGATCAATAGAAGAAGGTGAATTATTGCGTGCAGTGTTTTCTTGTATCACTTTGTTTTTTTCTTCTAAGAGCCTTTTAACCTCATCTTGTTCCTTTAATTTAGTAATGTATTTTTCATAATAAGCGGAACGATCCGCAGGATTCATTGCCACTACATTTAGAATACTGTCATTTTGCTTTGCCAACGCCTCGTATAAAATCACTTCATCGAGATTGCTTCTGATTTTTTGAATTTTACCAAATTCTCTAGTTTTCTTATTTAGCTTGACTAAAGTACTATCGTAGTATTTTGCCGCCAAAGGATATTCCGCATTTCTAAAATACATGTTTCCTAAATTTCTATAGTTAGAGGCTATTAAATAGCTGTCTTTCGAATTCGTTTTTAAGGAAGCACTATACAAATCCATTGCCGTTTTCCGATTGTTTTGCTTGTCATGATACACGGCCATTTGATGAAAAATCAAATCTTTGTAGGGACGATTTTCTCGGTCTTGCATCAGTTTATTGAAGGTGTTTACAAAAGAAATCGTATCTCCAATTTGGTAATCAAATAATTCCGCTTTTTTAGCATGTGCTTGAATAACAAATTTTCGCTCCGCTTTTCGGTTCATACTAATTACTTCTTGATAGGCTGCCACAGCGCTGTCTTTATACCCCAGCTCTAGATACAATTGTCCTAAAACAAAACGGTATCTTGCTCTTTCCTGATTTACTTTGGTGAATGCGATGGCTTCTTTTATTTTGGCCACGGCGCTATCCTTTTCTTCCAGGTTTAAAAAAGAAGCCGCTAAAAGGGCGTTTGCATCTGCAAAAACTTGTTTCTTTACTTGGTGCTCTTCTAATAATTTACTGATGTTTTTTATCACTAAAGCATCATTTCCCAGACGCATATTGGTTTTTTCTCGCCATATTTTAGCTTCGTAAATCTTGCTGCTGTTGGGGTATTTATAGAGAATGTAATTGAAAGCATCGAGAGCCGGCACAAACCGTTGGTCGTAATACCTCGCTTTTCCAAGCATGAGATAGGCTTCGTCAATTTGACTGTTTTTTTCTCTGCCTCCAATATTCATGGAGTGTTTCTGAATGGCTTTGGTCGCTTTGGTTTCAGCCAATTCAAAATCAGCATTTATTGGTTTTGTGGTAGCGGTGAAGTCCTCTACAATTTGCATTTTTTCTGGAGGTAAAAGTTGCCAGAAGTCATCATCATCATTAGATTTTAAAGTTTGAACTCCTTTGTCTAAGCCTACTTTACCGTTGTATAAAATGTTATACTTGGTGCTTAAGGCATGAGAATTCCGTGCCAAAAAAGTATCTTTCTTAGTAGAACAAGCTACCAAAAAAGCAAAAAACAACAAGAAGGGTAACGGTTTAAATATATTGATTTTCAAGGGGAAACGTTTTTATCAATTAACTTTTAAATATGCTTTTTAGTATACTGACTGGTAAAAATACGTTTCTTTTTGACATCGTGAAAATTATCCGGGTTTATTTGACTCTTTCGCGTGCGTGAGGGATGGAAGCGGCATCCTTTATTTTCTTTCTTTAAGAAAATAAAGATACAGCGTACAGCCCGACCCGAAGTTTTTCACGAAGGGTCACGCCCAAAGTAAAATCTAAAAGACTTACAGGTAGTTTTTGACTTGAAAGCCTAAAAATAAACCGCTAATTCGCATCGTAAACATTTAAAGTAATAAATGAAATTAGCGTAGTAGCGGTATACTTTTTTATGAGATTGTTAGGTTGAATTTAAACGGCAAAAAACAATTCTAGTTCCTTTAACGTTTCTGGTGAAGTTTGAATATCCTTGACCACTTCGCCTTTGTGCATGGCAACAATCCTGTCGCTAACCTCAACGGTATGCTGCAAATCGTGGCTAGAAACCAAAACAGTAATCTCTGGATTATCGGCTAAATCTTTGATGATTTTTTTTAAACGGAATTGAGTGGTTGGGTCTAAATTAGCAAAAGGTTCGTCCAGAATAATCACTTCCGGATTCCCGATTAAGGTAGCGATGATGCCTACTTTTTTCTGATTCCCTTTGGATAAATCGCGTAAATATTTCTTGTTTTTTAGGATTTCACCATTGAAAAATTCTTCGTGTGTAGCCAATAAAGCATCGACATCGGCTTTGTTTTGTCCGCGTAAATCACCTATAAAGTAAAAATATTCTTCGGGAGTCAAGTAGCCTATCAAGAAACTTTCATCTAGGAAGGAGGCGGTGAAGGGTTTCCAAGATTCGCTGGTGTTTACTTGTACGCCATGGTTGACAATGTTTCCTGTTGAAGGCTGGATTAAATCCAATAAAAGGCTAAAAAAAGTAGTTTTTCCAGCACCGTTATTGCCTACTAATCCAAAGCTTTCGCCTTTTTTTATCTCTAAAGAATCTATTTTTAATACGGTTGTTCCGTTGTATGTTTTCGAAAGGTTGTTTACTTGTATCATGTTTGAAAAAGTTTATTCGGTTATTTGTTGATTTCGTTAATCGCTGGATTATCCTTTTTGTTTGTAAGCAGCAATGGTCGCGTATTTCTCTGCTTTGTAGATTTTTTCGATCAAGGAGAACGCTTTGTCTTTGAAAGCAAAACCAATTACTCCCACTGCGGCTACTAGAGACAATCCGATAGTTGGATTTCCATATTTAGAACCTAGCCAATACAGTAAAACGGGCAGTCCTAATTGCGGTATAGATATTAGCATGGTTTTTACGTTGAATGCTTTTTTGTCTCCAAAAGCCCCTTTTCCAGAACTCAAATCGATGGGTGTTTTTGTATATGCGCCACCTAACAAAACCAAATGCGAGTTGATACCAATATTATAAATCGCTCCAACAACAATGGTTAAATACACCTGCACGCCAAAATAAAGATAGAAAGACGCGATAGTTGTAGTCACTAATGTTGCAATTACCATGAGCCACCACTTCGAACTCAAATAGCCTTTGTACGGAATGTTTTGTGTCATCATTAATTGGTAATACGCGCTGTCCCAACTTGGTACAAACTGCCCAAAAGTGATTAAGAATCCACCGGAGACAAAAATACCAGCAAAGATGTGCATTACTGGATTGTTGTACATTGCAATTCCATTAGTAAAGAACAAAAAGCCGTAAAATAAAAACATAACACTTAATCCTACGGTGGTTTTAGAACGTTTGTTTCTTTTAATCAATTTAATGTCGTTTTTCAAGAAGGTTCCTATAGTTCCAAATTGGTTCAACCAAGTCAAATCCTCTGTTTTGGCAATATCATGTTTGCTTGACAATCCTGCGTCGAGGTATAAATTGTTTTTGAAATACTGAAATGTGGCAACATACAACCCAACAAGCGCCATAACTGGAATGGCAAAAGCCCAATAGGTATTGAAAATTGCATCAAAAAATGGAGCGGTATAATCTGTAATATTAAAATAATCGTAATAGTACAATCCTCCTAAAATCGCAACTATCGCAAGGAAAATACCAAATAAATTATCTTTATTACTCAGTATAATATTTATGAAATTATTGATGTACAAAAGCGAATACACGGCCGTGAACCAAACCACTACTGACAACGCATCATAGCCTTCGATGATTAGTACAACGCTAAACGGAATAAGGAAAAAACCATGTACTAAATTAAAAAAAGATAAAATAGTTTTCCCCAAGGAGAAATGCACAATTGTCGATTTTTTGATTGGGAAAACCAGCATCGGGCGAATGTTTAAAACTGGGATTTTTTGTAATAGCAATCGGATGATTAAATCCATCAACACATAGTAAATCATGAACTTATTTACCGTTGCAACAGGATCCATGTTCTCTTTCTTGAGGATGTAAAAAACACCAATTCCCAAGGCTAAGAAAATCAGAATAAAATAAACGGCGACAAAACCCATCAGGATTTTTAAAGCTAAATTGGTCGCGAACGAAGCCGATCTAATAAATGCTTTCCATTCGAGATAGAGGAATTTTTGAATCATAGTTTGGTTTTTTGGTTTGCTAGTAAGTACCTAAAAGTAAGGAAATGTTACACGTTTTCTAATTTATATTCTGGATAAGTTGTTTGTAGATACTCTTCTGCTTTGGCTGGAATGATTTTAAAAATGATAAAAAGCAGTAAGATGACCACTACTAAAAAGAAACTCAATCCCATCATCCAATAGTAATTGCCTAAATACTTTTCGGAATGATTAAACACTGAAACGAATACATTAAACGGAAAAATAATAGCTCCTGAAAAGCTGCCGTATTGATTTATTATTTCTTCAAAAAGCCATCTTTTTTCTTGGGTTTGCTTTTTTCTTTTATTGATTCTATTGTTTTTGAAAAGTTCGTAAAAAGTAAATCCTACTACAATAAGATAGAGACCTACAAAAATCCATGCGCTATAAGCACTTATTTTTAAAATACTGTATAAAACTAGCGTCATGGCGATTGTCAATATAATTTTTGGGATGCCAAAGAAATCTTTGAAATGTTGCCAAACCAAACCATTGTATTTTTTACCCAAAACGGCTTGTCGCTTTTCGACCACGTCCATAAACCCAAAAACACCAAACTTTTTGAATTCAAGTTGCAGCGCTTCATCAAACGAGCGATTTGGGTTTTCTTGCCATTGGGTTTCGATAGCGTTTGCTATGTGATCTACCAATTCTGATTGTAAGTCGTACCACTCTACATAATGCTGGCGAGTGAAAGTGAATAGGTGGTCAATTTGTTGAGAAGTTAATTTCATATTCTATTTTGCTATTCTTGAAAGTTATTTGTCACTTACGATTTTCTTGCTTTATTCACTCTTTTTTGTCATGCTGAGGAACGAAGCATCTCTGTATTGCTACTCAAACAAGTGGTTCAAAAAATTCAACTCCGGATTAATTGTTTTTATTAGTGTGATTTTCTTGTCTTTTTTCCATCCTTTTATTTCTTTCTCTCTTGCAATTGCTATTTGAATCCAAGTGAACTTATGGAAATACAACAAATAATGTACATTATACTTGGCTGTAAACGAATTAGGATTTAAGGATTGCTTGTGCTGTTGCAGCCTTATTTTCAAATTATTGGTTACGCCAGTATATAAAACCGTTTTCGCTTTGTTAGTCAAAATGTAAACATAATACGTATGGTACCCTTCTTGAAATTCAATCATCTTTTTTCGCTCTAAAAGTGAATTGCCAATTTTGTGGAGATGCTTCGTTCCTCCGCATGACAAATTTGTGCGATGTAGTTTATTAGTAACTGAACTAGCCTAATTTTCATTCTTTATGTTTTTGTGGCGTTATACACAAGACCGTTTGAAACCAAGATTTCCTCATATTGAGCGATTTGTTGTTTAGTTAGTTTCATTTTGTAACTTTATGAAAGTTGGTACTGTTTTTTGATTTTTGAAATAGTCATTTTTTGTAGGTGAATTGCTGTAATCATGAATAATATTCCTAATACCCAAAAACAACAAAAAAGCAATACGAGCCATTGGTGTTCCACTAATTCTTCTTTTAACTGTGTTGTGATGTTCATTCCTAAAGATGGAAAAGAAAACACTAAAAGGTTCGGATCCAAGGTTTGAAGAGTCAAAAATTGATTGCCATCAATTTCTTTACTTTTCCACCAATAATAAAGTAATGGTAAACCCAAAATCAATAAAGAAGAAAATAATACCGCTAAATATTTCTGAGGACTAACAAAATAAACTGAAAAAGCATATGCTAAATACACTAAAGTAATACTACCGATGATTTTTGGAAATGTTAAATAGTTCGCAATCATTTTTCTATGTTCTCTAGTTAATTCTTTTCTTAAACTTTTTGTACGCTCCTTTTCAATCGCTTTTATATCTTGTCTACTAAATTTATTAAATGCGTTTTCTTTCACCTGATCAAAAGTGAAATTAGGATTTATTGCCCAAAACTCCTCCATACTAGAAACTACGTGATCCGTCAATTCTAATTGCAACTCATACCATTTTATGCCAAAATCTGTAATTTTATTAAAAATATGTTGTGTTTGTTCTTGAGTTAATTTCATGTTATGTTTTGGTTTTTTTTGAATATTATTTACCGCATACGATTTTCTTGCTTTTTTCACTCTTTTTTGTCATGCTGAGGAACGAAGCATCTCTGCTCATTGCTCCTCTTTCATTATTTTGTTTGCATGTTTTATGGAGATGTTTCGTACCTCAGCATGACAAATTTGTGGGTACGTGTTGATTATTAGTGAAAATTAGAAATATCTTATAACTTTTATAAAAGTTGGTATTGTTTTTTGACTTTTAAAATTGTCGTTTTTTGGAGATGAATTGCTGTAATGTTAAGAACAACAAGAAAAACCCATAAACAATAAAAGGGTAAAAAAAGCAAATGATTTTCACGCAAGTTTTCAATATAGCTTTTTGCTAAAAATATACCCCAATAAGTAAAATATATTGCACCAATACTCACACTAAATACCGTTTCAAGTGCCAAGAATCTTTTGCCATTTATTTTCCTATTCAACAACCGGTTAACGACTGTTATAGCCTGAAAAACTGCCAAAATTCCAAATAAAATTTTGTTGAAAAATAAAACATCATCAAAATAAAAGGATATTCTATAAACAAAAACTACCGATAAAACACTCATAATAATTTTAGGGAATTTCAAATAATTTCTCATCATTTTCCATTGGTTTCGATTAAATTCCTTGTACAAAATTATTCTTCTTTCTTCCTGTAAAGCTTTAAAACCATTTCGACCAAATTCATTCTCAGCAAATTGTTTCACTTGATGAAAAGTAAGCTCTGGATCTTTCTCCCAAATTTCCTCCATACTATTTACCATGTGATCCGTTAGCTCCACTTGTAATTCATACCACTTGATATCAAAAGATTTGATGTAATTGGAAACGTATTCAATTTGTTCGGTGGTTAGTTTCATCCTTAGTTATTTTTTAATTTTCTTTCAAACTGAAAATGTTTCAGAGCAAATTGCAAATAAAACATACCCATTACAACATAAATAATAGATATAAAAATAGTAACAAAAGCAATTTTAAAATCCGGATGATTTAATTGCGCGGGAAACATTCCGATTCCTATCATAAAAAGAAATAAAATGACACCAAGACCTTTTTTCTTCATTAAGTAACTATACGTTGTTTGTCGCTTGGTGCTCCAAACCAAACCCAAGGATAAAATAACCAAACAAAATTCAACAACAATAAAAGATTTAAAAACTTGTTCAATGCTTTTGAACATGCTATTAAAAGTTGAATATGATATCAAAAACAAAACCAAGCATGTAAGTAAACCAGCTACAAAAAGTGCAAATAATAATTGATTTTTTATTAAATCATGGCATTTCGAAGTGATGATTTTAGGGTTGGAAAATCCAATTAATCCAGAAAAAGATAGCTGTAATTGTGGCTTCCATTTATCCAATACCAATTTAAAATTTTCTTCAAAAGGCAGTGCATTTTCCTCCATCAGAATTTCTATTTCTGAAGCCATATGATCCATCATCTCTAATTTTACATCATCATACATAATGCCGTTTGATAATAAGATGGAATCTATAAATTCTATTTGTTCCGCGGTTAATTTCATCTTTAAAAAATTAAAATTCTAAATTCGGTTTTGGGCTTACTAAACTTTGCATGTTCCTAATAAAATCTTCGAGCTCGGAGAGTCGGTTTATGGTTTCCTTGGTGCCAGCCTCCGTCAATTTGTAATATTTACGCATGCGGTTGTCGACTTTCTCCATCTCTACGTCTAGAATTCCTTCTGCTTCCATTTTGTGTAGCGCAGGATATAAAGCGCCCTCGGTAATGTTGAGTTCGCCTTGCGTGATGGCCTTTACTTTTTGCGTGATTTCGTATCCATACATCTTGCCGTTTTCTTCTAGCAATTTCATGATGATGGTATTCAGACTTCCTTTGTATAATTGCGAGTTTTTCATTTTTTTAGTCATTCCGAGGCACGAAGCAAGCTCATATTGATACACAAATATACATAAGATTCTTATACATAACTTAATTAGGTATATAAATTTCAATCTTTTTAATTTTTTAGAAAACTATACACTTTAGTATATTTGCAAAAAAATAATCAGATGTCATCCTTTTTAAAATTAATTATAAAAGAAGTAAAACGCGAAACCAAAGATGCGGTTTCCATACTTTTTAATGTCCCTCAAGAACTAAAAGCGAACTATACCTTTATTGCGGGTCAATACTTAAACTTGAGATTAACCCTTGATGGTGAAGAAATTCGCCGTGCCTATTCGATTTGCTCTTCACCCGATAGCGGCGAATTACGTATTGCAGTAAAAGCGGTGCCTAGCGGTGCTTTTTCTCAGTTTGCTAATACCAAACTTAAAGTAGGTGATGCATTAGAAATAGGAACTCCAGAAGGTAAATTTACTTTTGAACCTCAGGCTGAACGCCAAAAAAACTATGCGGCATTTGCTGCTGGAAGCGGAATTACACCGGTAATGTCCATCTTAAAATCCGTATTGAAAAACGAACCGAATAGCTCTTTTGTATTGGTTTACGGTAACAAAACTCCCGAAGAAACCATATTTCATCAAGAATTACACGACTTGCAATTGCAATATGTGGGTCGCTTTTTTGTACATTATGTTTTCAGTCAAGCCAAAGTAGATCAGGCTTTATTTGGCCGAATTGAAAAATCAACAGTGAACTTTGTTTTAAATAATAAACACAAAGAACTTGATTTTGATAAGTTCTACTTGTGCGGACCGGAAGAAATGATCAATATTGTTTCCGGAGTTTTGAAAGAAAAGAACGTAAAGGAATCAAACATTAAATTTGAATTGTTTGCTACTTCAACACAGGTAAACGAGATCAAAAAATCATTAGGCGGACATTCTAAAATTACCATTTTGGTAGATGATGAAGAGACCACTTTTGAAATGTCACAAAAACAAACCGTTCTTGATGCAGCCTTGAAACAAGGTATTGATGCGCCGTATTCTTGCCAAGGCGGAATTTGCAGCAGCTGCTTGGCGCGTGTTACTTCAGGAACTGCCGAAATGTCTAAAAACTCTATCTTGACGGATAAAGAAATCGCCGATGGTTTGATTCTTACCTGTCAAGCACATCCAACATCAGAATCTATTTATGTAGATTATGATGATGTTTAAAAGATAAATTGCTTCATACATGAAACTTCTCTGAAAAGGGAAGTTCTTTTGTTTTAGGGAGGTTGGGATTCTTAGTATTTTGGTGAAATGATGAAACTGTAGAAAATCATCTAGTTACCAAAGGATAAAACACTAATAAAAGTGACTTTGCAGTTTTACATATCCTACTTAATTTAATGTGACAATCCATAACAACAATCTTAACATAATCTCAAAACCCTAGCGAGGAGGACAGAACGTTAAATTTTCCGAAAAAACATTTCAATTGTTACCAATATTTGGTACTTTAGTAAAAAATTAAAATCATGGGAAAGAACACATCAATCTCTTTAGGAAACCATTTTGAAACTTTTGTAGAAAAAAGTATTTCAAAAGGTCGGTTTCAAAATGCAAGTGAGGTTATCCGGGCCGGACTTCGCATGCTAGAAGAGGAAGAAGATAAAGTTTTACTATTAAAAAATGCCATTCAGGAAGGTATTGATAGTGGGCTTGCAAGAGACTTCGATCCAAAAAAACACTTAGAAACGTTACAAGCAAAGAAAAAAGCAAATGGCTAACTATTATTTGACCAATTTAGCTGTTACCGATTTAGCTGAAATCTGGGAGTATACTTATAAGGAATGGTCAGAAAAACAAGCCAATAAGTATTATAAACTCCTATTAGCATCTTGTCAGGAATTAGCAAATTACCCTAACTTTGGCAAAAAATACGAGCTAATTCAACCTGATCTTTTAGGATTTAAAACCAATCATCACATTATTTTTTTTAGAATTATTTCGGTCAAAGAAATAGAAATAATAAGAATTCTTCACGAAAGAATGGATTTAAAATCTAAGCTTTAATCCAAAATTAGCCACTAAACCGTTTTTAAAATGAAATCCATTCGAGAACTTTTCAAAAACAACCCTTCCCTTCTTGACGAACCAGAAGTAGCACAACTTTTGGAATATTGTGAGCAATTGCAAGATGAAATCGTGGAATTCAAATTTAAAAAAACAAACAACAAAGAATTAGCGATGCTTGATATGATTAAAGAAGTCATAAAAGGCTGCGATGCTACCGAGAAAGAACAAGCAGAACATGAACGTTTTGGGTATGATGCGCCAAATTATCAAGAAACCATTTCGAATTTAAAAAGATATATTTTGGTTCGCTGTCGGGAGGAGAAAATTTGGCTTTAATTGCACTCCTTATTTAAACATCATTTTCAAAAATCAGTAATTTGATAATAGTCAAAACATTACAAGAAAGCATTCCACAAGAACATATTTTTCTGTCTTTTATTCTCTTCCTTGTCCTCTCCGTAAGTATACCAATCCTTCGTTTTTTCTTCTATTAATGTTTTGAGTTCTTTTAAATCATAGGTTTTTTTAGCTATAGCAGGTTTGATCACGGTGCTATCTTTGATTTTTAAATCAATTTTAGTGGCTATGTATGACGTATATAATCTTGGTATAGAAAGTCCTAAAATCATTCCCGGTAAACCATTTATACTACATGGACCGCCAGAAATTGTAATGTCATCCGTATAAAAAGCAAACACATATACATCATCAAATATTTTACCAACCGCTTTTCGACAATTATAGCCTACTATTTCTCTGCGCTCATTGGTGATTTTCCATTGAATATTCGGAATGCTATCAGCAATCACAAAATTAGTACCTACAATTTGTTTCTGAAGGTTCATTTTTTGGTTTGTAAAATCAAAATACCAAGAGTTTTCTTCGTCAGCTTCTTTCTCCTGTTTTGGTATTCTTGTTTTTGGACTCCATCGATCAAATTTAAATACACTTTTGTTGTCTTCAAAAGTATAGGTATAATACGATATTTTTAAGTCGGATAAATTATCTTTCATCATTTCATCCCAACTGTCATTGCTCATTGTTTTTTTGAGATTGGTGTTGACTTCGTATTCAATTACAGCTTTATCTACAAACTGTTGTGCATAAGATCCAGTAGTAAAAACAAATAATGTGAGGTATAAATATATTGATTTCATTGCGTTGTATTTTAAAGTATTGAGATGATTAATTTTAAAAAATAATACTATTTTTCGATATTGAATTACAATTTGTATACGACTTCTTTATTTTTTTTCGATGCCGCTTTTATTTTTAAAATTCCATGTAAACCCGATCATAGCATAGCGTCGGAGTCTATCATTTTGCTCTTCTCCTATTGTATTGTCATAAACAAATCTACTAATACCTATGTTTTGATTCAAAATGTCACGCACCATTACATAAGCGGTAAACTCATCGTTCTTAAAAGTACGTTGGAACCTGGCATTCCACAATTGATTGGTAAGATTATTTTGAAAATCAACTGTTTTTTGACGAGAATACAAATTATAATCTGTTGATAATTTCCATTTTTCTCTAAAATAAACGGCAACATCTAAACCTAAATTATTGGTGTTAAATGATTTTACTTCATTGTTTTGAGAGGTACTGTTACGGCTATTTGAAAAAGTATTGCTTAGATTAATATCGTATTTCTTTTCTTTGGATTTATTCAAAGAAACAGAAAAATTAGAACTTAATATATTCGAATTGTTGATTTGTCTATTAATGCTATTGACCGATTTATTGTAATTTATAGATGGACTAAGGTTAACATACATATTCATTTTTTTGACTTTAAACCCGTAACCCATATACAAGTTGGCTGAAAAATTACCATTTGTATTTATAGGTGTACTAATTGTTTTTGCACTTTCAGGGTCAATATCTCTATTGAAAGAAATCAAATTAGAGGTTGTTCTGAAAGAGAGGCTTTGATAAAAATTAGTTTCGGTCAAAATGCTGTAGCTGTTGTTAGAAACGTTGATGCTATTTGTGAAAGATTGTTTTAAATCCGGGTTTCCTAGCACTTGATTAAAAAAGTCTTGATTGTTTCGTAAAGGCTGTAATTGGTCAATAGTAGGCTGTCTTGTTGCACCTTGATAATTTACACGCAAATTACTGTTGCTTTTGTACTTATACGAAAAATTTGCGCTTGGGAAAAAGTTAGTAAAACTGCGTTTGTATTCCCTATTTAGGGTTTGATCTTGTAAATCAAATGAGGTAAAACCAAAACCACTACCAAAACTATAATTGATTTTTTTGGCATTATAACTTAATTTTAGAACGGGTTTATTTGTTGTAATGCTCTGCTTGAATTGGTTTGAAAGCGAATCAACTACTACATCATACTTGCCTGTTAGGTCTGAAAAATCGTAAGTCACAAAGTTACTATTGCCCGTATTGTGCGTAATTTGATAAGATAATTGCAAAGCAAATTTCTTTCCAATAGGCTCTGTATAGGCTACATTTAGAGCCAGATTTTGATTGCTTTTATCTCCAATTTTATTTTGATCTACCGCGTTACTAAAAGCAAAATCGCCTCCTTCATAACTCTCGTTAGCCGATTTTAAAAAATTATTAGCATTTGAATTCAACGTACTCCAACTCGTATTTGCTGATAATGTTCTACGTGGTTTTACAAATTTATGCTTAAACAAAGCACTCGCAGACACCGATTCCTTGTTTGATTTTGTCGTAAATAATCGTTCCTGTCTGTTTCTTAACAATCCATCGCTTCCAGTGGTATTTCCTGTAGTAAATTCGTCACTTTCAGTATTATAAAAATTAGTTTTAGCCGTAAATTTCAGGGTATTTACTGAATCTATTTTTACATCATAAACCGCATTAAGTTTAAAATTATCTCTATCTACATGACTAGCAGTAGCTCTGTTCTCATTCAATTGAGTCGCTCCTACTTGAGTTTGCGTATTCCTAGTGCTATTGTTTTGATAACTTTGACTGTTGTATTTTGGTGATAAATTTAAGAAATGCTTGTAATTCCATTTGTTGTTATATTGCAATCCTGCATTAGTGTTTTTTATAAAACCGTTTTGAGTGTCTACATAAGGTTCGCCATCATTATCGCCACCGGTCCATTCGTAATTTACATTTCCGTCATCATCCATACTCATGCTGACATTTCCTTCTCCTCCACCAAATTTGTCACTGTCCTGCCAGCTTAACCCATCTTGACCCGTGTTTCCGTTTAACAAAAATGCCGAAAGTTTTCTTTTTCCTTTGAAACTACTCACCATGATATTGCTATTGTATCTGGAATCCGAACCGGTAAAGGGTTGGTTTGCTCCATCTATTTTACCAAAATAGCCTTTCTTTTTATCCTCCTTTAATCTCAGATTAATTGTTTTTTTAGAGTCGCCATCATCTATTCCTGTAAACTCCGCTTGATCGCTTTTCTTATCAAAAACTTGTACTTCTTTTATAGCATCGGCACGTAGGTTTTTTACAGCCATGCCTGGATCATCACCAAAAAATTCTTCGCCATCAACTAGAACTCTTTCTACAGTTTCGCCTATAGCTTTGATGGTTCCATTTTTATCAACTTGTATTCCAGGCAATTTTTTCAGCAATTCTTCCACATTGGCATTGGCATCAACTTTAAAATCACTAGCCCTGTAACTAGTTGTATCGCCTTTAATCTTGATAGATCCCGTTTTTATAATCACCTCTCGCAACAATTCCATTTTGCTCATCAAAGCAATGGCTCCTAAATCCTTATCAGCACTAGTTACGGTAATTTCATCTAAATAATCCGCATATTGACTGTGCGACGTCATTAGAATATAATTTCTTGGCTTGACATTAATAAAGTTGAATTTACCCGCTTTGTCTGATCGTGTAAATTGGTATAAAACCGAGTCTACCGGAGTTAATAAGGCAACAACTGAATTGTAAATGGGGGTTTTTTCACTTCCAACGGTCAAAATACCTGAAAGTTTATTTTTTTGAGAAAACGCAGAAAAGGAGAAAATCAACAAAATTGCAATTGTTACCGTAATTTTTGACATAAATAGTTTCATATTTTTGTTAATGGCATATTTCAAAGTATTTCCAAAAAGTTGAACTAGCAAATAAGCATTTTTATTTAGTCTTTACTTTACGGTTTACGCTGAACGTATCAAAATCAAAAATAGTATTTTTCCCAATATGTGTTTATGCCTATTTGTTAAGTACATGACAAAAAACTAAATAAGCTGTAATTTAGATTGTTAAATCCAGTCAAAAGAAATTTTGACAAGAAGTCTAATCCATATTTAAATA
>NZ_JADOVC010000038.1:0-35158 GCF_015751645.1 Flavobacterium sp. CG_9.1 | reverse complement strand
AGTTTTTCGGACGAACCTCCTTTTGATCCTTCCTTATTTGTGACATTCCGAAAGCTCTTGAGTTTAGATGTCATCAACCAAATCAATGAGAAAATCGTTGCTTTAAAAACCAAGTTGGAAGAAGATCAAAATCAGCGCAAGGACAATTCAGATTCAGATTCAAAACCTGAAAATCCAAACAGGGGAACCGTATTAATGGATGCTACTGCATGCCCACAAGATATTGCGTATCCAACAGATTTGAATCTGCTTAATGATGCCAGGGAAAAATCTGAGATGTTGATTGATATACTTTATCAAAAAGAACTTCACGGCAAAAAGCCAAGAACTTACCGCAAAACAGCACGAACTGTTTATCTTAATACTGCACCGAAAAAGAGTAAAACGGGTAAGATTATCCGTAAAGGCGTAGGTCAACAAATACGCTATTTGAAGAGAAACATCAATCATATAGAAGATTTATTGGACAAGTACAAAGGCATTCCTCTCCAGAAAAAGGAGTTGAAATATTGGTACATAATCCAGTTGCTTTATGATCAGCAGCAAGAGATGTTCCAAACAAAAATAAAGTCGTGTCCAGATCGAATTGTTAGTATTCACCAACCCCATGTAAGACCAATTGTTAGAGGAAAAAGCCAAGCAAAAGTCGAATTTGGATCCAAGATTCATTGTTCAATGATTGATGGAATTACCTTTCTGGACGAACTTAATTGGAACGCCTTCAACGAAGGCAGTAATTTGATGAATTATGTGGAGCAGTATAAGAAGCGATTCGGATGTTACCCCAAAAACCTTTTGGTAGACAAGATTTATAGTACGAGAGAAAATCGAAAAATGTTAAAAGAAATAGGCGTTAATCTAGTGGGGAAACCCTTGGGACATCCCTCACTGGCAGCGCAAATCGTCTTAAGTCCTGGTGAAAGAAATCCAATAGAAGGTAAATTTGGTCAAGCAAAGACAGGATATGGTTTAGACCGTATCAAAGCTAGGCTACAAGACACGAGCGAATCTTGGATTGCCAGCATTTTTTTGGTGCTTAACCTAGTCAAATTGGCTGGGGTGACACTTCAGTGGATAATAGTCACGATATTTGGTCATTTGTTCCTATCTGTTTTTCAAAAATTGGCTAAAAAGGAAAATAGGTGTGATTTAAAAGCAAATCACACCATCAACTATCTATTTTATGAAAAGTAAATAACAACTTGTCTCTGAGTTTTTTAGCAGACCCTAATTAAATTGGTTAATCAATTTCATTTTTATACTATTTTAAAAAAAAAATATTTCGAAGTATATTTTTTTAAACACAAATCATTAAGTATTTATTATTTCAATACCACTGTTATAAAGGAATATCTAATATTACAATAAAGTTAACTAATGCAAAAAATGTGCTCGACAACACTATAAATGTGTTCGAGCACATTTTTTTATGTTTTTTCTTTCGTAGTTTCAAAATAAAGTTTACATTAGCAAAAAATAAGCAAAAAATCTACTCTTTTATATCGAAGATTAAGAATTTAAATGCAGAGTAATCATTCATTAAAGTGATTATTATAATTGAAATATGTTTACCAATTTGTTTTCAAATCCTTAACATTATTTTTTTAGAATAACTTTAAATTATGAAATGAATGAGTTTTTTTAGAAAGTTTATTAACTAAGAGTAACTAACCAATTTTTAACAAACCAACACAAAAAATATATGTATAAATGAAGTAAATAACTAAAGATCAATTTGCAAAAATAACCAGTAAGAGGATGTGTTATTTTTACAGTTAAATTAAAGTGTGCGTTTTTAACA
Source organism: Flavobacterium sp. CG_9.1 (assembly GCF_015751645.1). Classification (NCBI taxonomy): domain Bacteria; kingdom Pseudomonadati; phylum Bacteroidota; class Flavobacteriia; order Flavobacteriales; family Flavobacteriaceae; genus Flavobacterium; species Flavobacterium sp. CG_9.1. The sequence goes on along the minus strand of NZ_JADOVC010000038.1, from coordinate 33,357 downwards.
TAAATATAAAATCAAAATGAATAATATGAAAAAAAATAATAAGTCAATTAATAGAACCCTTTCCGGGGTGAAATTTGATTTGAAAATGAAAATTATTGCGTTGTTATTAATAGCAACAGTTTTCAAAACAAATGCTAGCACGTATCATAAAAATATCACGAATATTTTAATAGTAAATGTTGAAGTTCAACAAGAACAAATTGAAATTAAAGGTAAGGTTTATGATGAAATGAACCAACCACTTCCTGGAGCTTCAGTTTTGGTAAAAGGAACTACAATAGGCACTTTAACATCTTTTGATGGAGAATATAAGATTCTCCTTCCTAAAGGAGCAACAACTTTAGTGATTTCTTATGCAGGGTATGTTAAACAAGAAGTTTTGATTAGTGATCGAAGCGTCATTGATGTTAAAATGTCAGTAGATTTGGTGAGTTTAGATGCAGTGGTTGTTGTAGGTTACAGTTCGATTAAAAAAGAGAGTCTTACCGGTTCCTTACAAACAATTAATAATAAGAAGATCACAGATGCAACAACTCCTTCTCTTGAGAATTTGTTAGCAGGAAAAGTAACTGGAGTTTATGTTAACTCCGGGTCTGGCAAGCCGGGTGAATCGGGGAAAATAATTATTAGAGGAAAAACAACTGTAAACGGAAGTACTGATCCGTTATGGGTAGTTGATGGAGTTGTTATAGGAGGCAGTGCCAGTAATATCAATCCTTCGGATATTGAAACGATGACGATACTTAAAGATGCCGCTTCTACTGCTGTGTATGGTTCGCAAGGGGCAAACGGAGTTATTGTTGTTACAACGAAAAGTGGAAAATCAGGTAAAGCTACCGTGAATTTTTCAACTAGAATGGCCGCTACAACTTTAAATACAGGAAATTTTAGCCTTAGGAACGGCGCTGAACTGTATGACTTATATGATTCTTTTTCCAATAAGCAAGATTTTTCAACTGTGTGGTGGTGGACTCCTGAACTGAGGAATAAAAACTTTGATTGGTGGGATAATGCTAAAAGAACAGGTTTAGCAACAGATCGTAATCTCTCTATAAGCGGTGGTAGTGAGGATTTTAAAAGCTATGTTTCACTAGGAGAATATGATGAAAAGGCTGCTATAAGTGGATATGATTATACGCGCTACAATGTGCTTATGAAATTCAGTTACAAAGTAAATAATTGGTTGACAATACGACCACAAATCAATGCTACACGCACAGATGTATTAGACAGACAACATTCTGTAGTCGCGATGTATCTCAATCTGCCTTGGGATAACCCTTATTTAGCAGACGGCACTTTGGTGGGAAATCGACCAAATCCTACTTGGGTAAATACAACAGGTTCAAACTATTTGTATGATTTACAATGGAACTACAGCGAGTCTAAAGCCTATAATGTTAGAAGTAATTTTGATTTTGATATCAAACTTACAGATTGGTTAACATTTGCCTCTGTAAACAATTATATCTTTTCAAATTCAAATTCTATGGTTTATTCAGATCCGCGTTCTCTCAATGGATTATCCGCAAAGGGTAGAATTGAGGACTACATGAGCTCTTATAATAGGACGTATACCAATCAATTATTTAAATTCAACAGATCATTTGGTAAGCATAATTTTAATGCCATTGCCGGTTATGAGTGGAATGAGTTTGATTCAAAAAACACCGTAGGAATTGCTACGGGATTTGCTCCAGGATTTATAGTGAGCGATGTGGCGTCAATTCCTGAAAGAGTGACAGGAAGTAGAACGCAATGGGCTGTACAATCTTTATTATCGAATGTTAATTATACCTATGATAATAAGTATTTGGCACAAGTTTCTCTAAGACGTGACGGAGCTTCAAATTTTGGGATTAATTCACAATATGGAAATTTTTTCTCCGTAAGTGGTGGATGGAATATTCATAAAGAAGACTTCTTTAATTCAGATTATATTACGAAATTAAAACTTAGAGCTAGTTATGGATCTGTAGGAAATCGACCAAACAGTCTTTATCCTCATTATGGATTGTATTCTTTAAGCACAAGCTATAATCAAAATTCAGGGGCTATTATCTCCCAAATTGCAAATCCTGATTTAAGTTGGGAAAAAACATATACAACCGGTATTGGTTTAGATGTAAGTTTTTTAAAACGATTCAACCTTACTTTAGATTATTATGATAAAAACACCTCCGATTTATTGTATCAAGTTCCTTTACCTGGAGTAATTGGAGTTACAAGTATTTGGAAAAATGTAGGAGCAGTGAGCAACAAAGGTTTCGAAGCGACACTTAATGTTGAAATTGTTGAAAATGAAGATTGGAAATGGTCAGTAGATGCTAATATCGGCGTGAATAAAAACAAAGTCACCAGTCTTTATGGGGAAAGAAAACAAATCATTATGGGAGATGGAGCGGGCTCATCCTCTAAAATATTGACACCAGGAAAAGATGTAGATACTTGGTATCTTACTGAATGGGCTGGTGTAGATCCTGAGACCGGAAGACCACAATGGTTTGAGACAAATGCAAATGGAGAACGGATAAAAACGTTTAGTTATAGTGCCGCTTCAAAAACACCGATTGCTATGGGAGCGTATACTCCTTCGTTTTTTGGTGGATTTTCAACAGATTTAAATTATAAGAGTTTTGATTTATCGGCCATATTTACCTATTCAGTAGGAGGTGAAATTTATAATTATTCCAGAACAGAATTTGATTCAGATGGTGCCTATAGTGATCGTAATCAAATGAATCTTTACAGCGGATGGAGCCGATGGGAAAAACCGGGAGATATAGCTACTCATCCTCAAGCGAGTTATAACAATAGAAGTAACTCAAACAAAGCTTCGTCTCGTTTCTTAGAAACGGGAACTTACCTAAAAATGAGAAGTCTTTCTTTAGGGTATAGCTTAAGTGTTAAGCGTTTGAATATTTCTAACCTTAGAATATTTGTATCTGCAGAAAACGTATTTACAATTTCACACTTCTCTGGAGTTGATCCTGAGATACCATCTGCAAGTGGTCCTACAGGGGTTTCAACAACAGTCTATCCCACGACACGCAAATTTGTATTAGGTCTTAATCTTACACTTTAAAAAATAAATCATGAAAAATATATTTATATTATTTATTACCATTAGTTTATTATCCTCCTGTGAACTAGACAGAGAGCCATTTGATTCATATACTGAAGACAAAATTATGGCAGATAAAGAAGCATCTATTGGAGTACTCTTAAATGGGTGTTACGCTCAACTTAAAGGATGGGGGGATGTAATGCACAGAGTAGGTGAATATCCAGGTGACAATATTATGATAAGAGGTACATCTACAGATTCTTTTTATTCTTTTATTTCGTATCAACACATTCCTGACAATGCTCGATTATCTACATTTTGGAACAATAGTTATAAAATTATTTCACAATCAAGTGACTTAATAAAAATTATTCCCGAAGGTGAAAATGCACAAATAGATCAACAATTAGGAGAAGCGTATTATTTAAGAGGAATGATTTACTTTTATCTATGTAGAACTTACGGCAGACCGTATGCTCAGTCTCCTGAAACTAATTTGGGAGTGCCAATTGTAAATGGAATGCCAGATGATATTAACAATCTACAGCTACCGAATAGAGCTACGGTAAAGCAAACATACGAACAAGCCATAAACGATCTAAAAAAAGCAGAAGCTTTAATGACGATAAAACGAAGTGCGGCTTACGCAACTAAAGGGGCTGCACAAGCGATGTTGTCAAGAGTTTATTTGTATATGAGTGGAACCTATCAAAATCCAAATCAAGAATATGCAACTCTTTCTATAGAATACGCTACTAAAGTAATTGTGAGTGGTAACTACAATTTGCTCAACAGAGCTAACTTCATGAAATACAATACGTTTGCTCCTGATGCAACTGGACAAACGGAAACAATTTTTGCTGTTAAACGAGTGGCTACAGAGTTCTCCGGTAATGCCTATTTTGGTTATATTGGAGGGATGTATGCTAACATACAAGGACAAGGTTGGGGAGAAATGTATGCAAGTGCTAAATACTTAGATTTATTGCGTAAGTCCGGCAAGAAAAATGATGCTCGATGGGCATTTATTAGTCCTCAATATTTAATTGATGCCTCCAATAATAAAACAGAAGCATTCCGTTTTGTGTATGATTCTTATGATGCGAGTGGAGTACAAACGGGGTATAACTACCTGCAGCAACCTTTGAAACTTAATACTGATGGTACTTTTTATATCAATATTGGAACTGATAAATATAATCTAACAGAAGTTGATGCTACTGAGAATAGTTATTCGATTGTCTATAAAGGAAAAACGTATAAAGGTGAAAAAGATTATATGATGTTATTAAATCGTGTATATCCAATGTACTATATTACTAAAGCCTCTTTACAAGATAACACTTCGCACCTTTATTCACCAATCATTTCAAGATTATCAGAAATGTATTTGAATATGGCAGAGGCGTATGCTAAAAAAAGGGACTATCAAAATGCTCGTATTAACTTAAATGTTGTAAGAGAACGAGCCATTGTAAATGGCGGGTATACAGCATTAACTAGTGCCAATGCTGTTCAACTAATAGATGAAGAGCGTCAGTTAGAATTAGCTTTTGAAGCAGACAGAGGATATGATGTATATAGAAACGGTCAAACAATGACCCGTCATTATCCAGGACCCCATGCTGCTATGGAAGATATTCCTGCAACAAGTTTGCGTGTGATACAATATATTCCTCAATCAGAAATCAACGCTTATCCGGGAACTTTAACTCAAAATCAATAATATAAAGGGTTACGGGTTGATATTGTAATAAACATCCTTTTGATTAAGTATAAATGGATGTTATGTAAAGCTCAAAGTGTTTTTACTAGACCGTTACGTCAGAAGAAACCTGACATTAATTTTAGTAAATTACCGTAAAGATTACTCACGGTTTAAGTTAAAAAAATAATAAAGTATTGCAGAATGGGTAATCTACAGCTTGATTATCTTCTTTTTTTTAATAAATAAATAAATTAAATTATGAAAACTAGTATTTTTAAATTACTACTTATTTCGTTTCTTTTTCTAGGATGGGCCAATTTATCCGCCCAAATGATAAAGACTCCTACTCCAAAACGTGCTATAGGACAAACCGATGTTTTGCGTCTTGCTACAGCACCAATTCCTACTGTTCGTATTGCATTTATAGGTATAGGAAGTCGGGGTCATGGAGCTGTAGAGCGAATGACTCATATTCCAGGTGTTGAAATCGTTGCGCTGTGTGACATGTTGGAAACCAATACAAAATCGGCAAACGAAATTCTTACTAAAGCAGGACTTCCAAAAGCGAAAGAATTTTTTGGAGATGAAAATGCTTGGCGCAAGGTAACTGCTCTCCCTAATGTAGATCTTGTTTATGTCGCAACAGATTGGAAACACCATGCACAAATTGGAGTTCAAGCCATGAAAGATGGTAAAAATGTGGCTATTGAAGTTCCGAGTGCAATGACAATGGAAGAAATTTGGGATCTAATCAATACTTCAGAAAAAACACGTAAACATTGTATGCAATTGGAAAATTGCGTTTACGATTTCTTTGAATTGACCACATTGAATATGGCTCAACAAGGATTATTTGGAGAAATTATTCATGCTGAAGGCTCATACATTCACGGTTTACAACCATATTGGGGCAAATACTGGAATAACTGGCGTATGGATTATAACAGAAAACACCGTGGTGATATTTATGCAACCCATGGTATGGGACCTGCTTGTTTAGCATTAAACATTCACCGTGGTGATAAAATGAATTTTTTAGTTTCTATGGATACTAAAGCCATTGGAAATCCTGCTTACATCAAAGAAAAAACAGGAGAAGATGTGAAAGACTTTAGAAACGGAGATCATACTATGACCATGATTCGTACCGAAAAAGGAAAAACAATTCAGATTCAACATGATGTAACCTCTCCTCGTCCTTACAGTCGTATGTATCAATTAAGTGGAACAAAAGGTTTTGCGAATAAATATCCAGTTGAAGGATATGCATTGGATTCAAAAGTAATAGGTGCTGATGTGGCTTCAAATCATGAAAACTTAACTGCACACAGTTTTATACCCGAAAAGGTTAAAAAAGCATTAATGGAAAAATACAAGCACCCAATTGTTCTTGGTATTGAAGAAAAAGCAAAACAAGTTGGCGGTCACGGAGGTATGGATTTTATCATGGATTATCGTTTGATTCACTGTCTTCAAAATGGTCTACCCTTAGATATGGATGTATATGACTTGGCTGAATGGACTTGTTTAGCTCCATTAACCGAGATTTCTCTTGATAACAATTCGGCACCTGTTGAAATACCAGATTTCACCCGTGGTGGTTGGAAAAAATTAAGTACAGTAGAATTTTCGAAATAAGGTGCTTTAAGTGTAACAACTACTTTTATTAGTTAATACATAAGTATGCGAATCAAGAGTTAAAAAAAGGTTGTCCGAAAATGAACTGAACGTAAAAATTTACACAAATTTATAATTAATTTTGATAATAATGAGCTCGATATTACATCGGGCTCATTTTGTTTAAATTTGATTTAATTCTTTCGTTATTATAAGTAATTGGAATAAAATAATGTCGTATTTTGTTGTTTACTTGTGATAATTTTCGTATATTTATCTCATTATGAGATATATAAAACTGAAAATAGAAGATGTTGCGGTATTGAAGCACTTGCATCAAAATATCCCTAATTATACTGTTAGAAAACGCAGTCATTGCCTTGTTTTATCAAATCAGAAACACAAGATTAAAGATCTTGCTTGCGTTTTTAATGTCAGCCGGAGAACGATTGAACGCTGGTTTGATAAATGGGAAGAAATCGGAGTTGATTCCTTGGCTGTAGCCGAAGGGAGAGGTGCGAAAACCCGTTTAGAAGATTATTCAAAAAAGGTTTCTGAGCAACTAGAAATTCATAATAGAAATTTAAAAAATGTATTGAATTACTTTGAAGAAAAACACAATATCATAATCTGCAAAAAAAACATTGCAGAATTTTTTAAAAGATACTTGGCTATAGCTGGAAACGGATGCGACTCTCTTTAAAAAATAAACGTAATAAAGAACAATTTCGAATGAAACAAATACAAATAGAAACTTTAAAGAGTTTGGAAAATGATGGATATATCGATTTGTATTTTGGTGATCAAAGTCATTTTGGATTGACTCCAAATGTTCCTTATGCTTGGCAAACAATAGAAAATCCAATATTATTACCCGCTTCTACAGGGAAGTATTTGAATGTGGTTGGAATGATGACTCGTAAAAATAAGTTTTATTTTGAAATACTTGAAACCACTTTTAATTCTGACAGATTAATCTGTTTTATGGATCGTTTTGTAGCACAAACAGTTAAAAAAACGGTCGTAATTCTTGATAATTCTCCAATACATAAATCAAAAAAATTTATGGCTAAAATTGAACAATGGAAAGAAAAAGATGTGTTGATTTATTTTTTGCCTCCGTACTCGCCCGAGTTAAACTTAATAGAAATACGATGGAGACGAATAAAATATCAATGGCTGGTGTTTTAGCCCCTTAAATAATCGGACACAATTATAAATCAAAAACTATAATTTTGCACGATGGAAAAGCGAAAATTTACCAAAGAAGAGAAGCTAAAAATCATAAAAGAAGCTTCAGAACAAGGCGTTAAACTTACATTAGAGAAGTACTCGGTATTTCCTGCGAGTTATTATGCTTGGAAAAAGAAAATGGACACTATGGGAGAAGAGGGTTTTTCTCACGGAATGACTCCAGATCAACTTAAACGCATTAGAGAGCTTGAAAAAGAAAACAAGTTACTCAAAGAAATTGTCATTCAAAAAGAGCTAGAAGGGAAATTAAAAGACGAATTAATAAAAAAGAAATTGGCCTTGGAGAAAAAAAAGAAGTTGTGAGAAGCTACATTTTTCAAGGCTTGAAAAGAGAAGTAGCTTTTCAAATATCCGCGATAACGAAACATCAATATTATTATAAAAATAAGAAAACCAAGCAAGGTCGAGGTTGTTCTACAACTACATTTTGTACTGGATAACTACGGCGTGAAATTTGAAGTTTCAAATGATGTTATTATCCAAGAAATAAAGCAAGTTCATCAAGATCCTGACACCGATTATGGTTATCAAAAGATGGAAACCTCTCTGCAAATCAAGGGATATGACATCAATCACAAAAAAGTATATCGATTGATGAAAGAAGCTCAATTGCTAAAGGAGAAACATCAAAAGCCTTCCAAAACAAGGGTAAAATACCGCAAGGTTTTTCCAAGTCAGCCTTTTGAAGTCTTGGAAATGGATATCAAATTTGTTTGGGTTGAAGAGTATAAAATGCACTGCTATGTGCTGACGACCATTGATACTTTTACAAGGGTTGTCTTGCACTGGATGGTTGCATATTCTATTAAAAAGCAAGATGTTAAACAAGCCTGGGAACATATCATAATCAATCATTTACAACCAAAAAATTGTTTAGAAAAAGGAATTAATATTGAGGTTCGCAATGATAATGATAGTCGGTTTTCGGCAAAAATGATTCAAGATTTTTTCAAAGAGAACTATCTCAATCAAGTGTTTACACATCCATACACGCCACAGGAAAATGGTCACATTGAGAGTTTTCATGCGATTTTGGCAAAAAAACTACGTCCTTATAACTTTTGGAGAATCGAAGATCTAGAAGGTGTTCTGACTCTTTTTTATGAAAAATACAACAATGAACGATTGCATTCATCGGTTTGTAATTTGCCTCCAAATATCTTTTTAGAATGTTGGAACAACGGTCTAATTGAACAAAAAAGAGACGAAATAAAATGGAAAATAACATTCAAACTCAAAATACCGTATAATCAAATATCGGGCAATACGAGTCTGAAGTGCAGTTCCTTGCGAAATTTAGAGATTCCGCCTTTTTTGGCGGATGAACTAAATTTTAATAAAAACGAAATGATCAGGCCTGAAACATCTCTACAAACATCGGTGTAAAACTCGCCTTCGTTTGTTCCTTGCAAGGCAAAGATATTTACCAATTTCGTATGTTTGTAAAACTTAAAATGTTAAAGTCCGATTATTAGGGGGTTAGACCAATAGGAGGAGAGAGAGAAGAAATGTTAATAATTGAATAGACATCGGCTTCAGCCAATGGATTTAGAAAATAGATAATAAATATGAAATACAATAGATGCGGGAAAAGCGGGTTATTATTGCCACAAATTTCTTTAGGATTATGGCATAACTTTGGGTCAATGGATAGTTTTTATAATGCAGAAAGCATCGCCAAAACCGCTTTTGACAAAGGAATCACACATTTTGACTTGGCCAACAATTACGGCCCCATTCCAGGTTCAGCGGAAACTAATTTTGGTAAAATCCTAAAAAATAATTTTCAGGGAAACCTGCGGGATGAAATGGTGATTTCGACCAAAGCAGGTTATAAAATGTGGGATGGGCCTTATGGAGAATGGGGTTCCAGAAAATATTTATTATCCAGCTTAGACCAAAGTTTGAAACGAATGAATTTGGATTATGTCGATATTTTCTATTCGCATCGTTTTGACCCCGAAACACCTTTAGAAGAAACGATGATGGCTTTGGATTATGCGGTACGCAGCGGAAAAGCTTTGTATGCAGGAATTTCTAATTACAATGCAGAACAAACTAAAGAAGCAACGGCAATTCTAAAACAATTAGGAACGCCTTGTCTGATTCATCAAGTGAAATATTCTATGTTTGTTCGCGATTGTGAAGAGGGTTTGCTCGATGTTCTCGAAGAAAAAGGGGTCGGTTGTATTGCTTTTTCGCCTTTGGCACAAGGGCTTTTGACTGATAAATACCTGAAAGGAATTCCAGAAAATTCCCGTGCTTTTAATCCAAATGGGCAATTGAAAACGGATGAAGTGACTGAGGAAAGAATTCAGAAGATCATTCAACTAAATGCCATTGCACAAGATAGAAACCAATCTTTAGCACAAATGGCATTGGCTTGGTTGCTAAACGACAACCGAATTACTTCTGTTTTAATTGGTGCCAGTTCAGTTGCTCAATTGAACAATAACATTGACAGTTTACAAAATATTGAGTTTTCTACAGAAGAATTAAGTGTAATAGAAACCATTTTAAAATAAATTTATAAAGTTTTGAATTTTGAATCTTACTATGATTAATAGCATAATATTCCCATTCTTAATCATTGGCAAAAACAAAATATTTTTCTATTTTTACTTGAGAAGGAGGAGCCAAAAAACATAATACGAGAGTGATATGGGGTTAATTTACTTCTTTTTTTCATGTTTCAGGACAAGTTATTTTTAGGGACTAAACCAGTAAATTGACTAAATAAAAAAAAGGATAAAACTAAATCAAATAAAATGATTAATGAAAACAAAGAGTCGGAGACTGTTAATTGGGGTATTCTGGGATGTGGAAATGTTACTGAAATAAAAAGTGGTCCTGCCTATCAAAAAACAGAAGGATTTCAGATTGTGGCAGTGATGAGAAGAGATGGAGATAAAGCTCAAGATTATGCCAAAAGACATGGAATCAGTAAATACTATACTGATGCGGATGCTCTAATTAATGATCCTGAAATTGATGCAATTTACATTGCCACTCCCCCAGATACTCATAAAATGTATGGACTTAAGGTCGCACAAGCTGGAAAAATTTGTTGTATCGAAAAGCCTTTAGCGCCAAATTACCAAGATAGTCTGGCGATTTATGAAGCTTTTAAAGATAAAAATATTCCCTTATTTGTTTCTTATTACAGACGTTCACTACCTCGTTTCAAACAGATAAAAACCTGGCTTGATACAAATAGCATTGGTAAAATTAGGCACATAAGATGGCATCTGAGCAAACCTGCAACACCTTTGGATTTGACAAGAAATTATAACTGGCGAACAGATGCTGAAATCGCTACTGGAGGTTATTTTGATGATTTGGCTAGCCATGGGTTAGATTTGTTTATTTATCTTTTAGGAGATATAAAAGATGTCACTGGCATTAGTCTTAATCAACAGGGATTATATTCTGCTAAAGATGCAGCTACGGCCTGTTGGCTTCATGAGTCTGGAATTACGGGAACAGGAAGCTGGAATTTTGGTTGTAGTATGAGGGAAGATATCGTGGAAATTTTTGGAAGTAAAGGTAAAATATCATTCTCTGTATTTGAAAATGAGCCATTAGTACTTTCGAATGAAGAAGGGAAACTTAATCTTTTTATTGAACATCCGGAAAACATCCAGTTGTATCATGTACAACAAATGCGGGAACATCTTCTTGGTAATAGTGTTCATCCTTCTAATGGTTCTACAGGTTCTCATACTAGCTGGGTTATGGCCAAAATTATTGGAAACATTTAGTATCAATCTATAGAGAAAACAGAGTTGTATTCTTAAAAAACATTTTATTTCTGCTATGCGTTGGATATTCCGGTTCAAACTGAACAGGTGATTCCGGAGCAAAGTGAACACCCCATTCCGGTTTTAACTGAACAGTTCGTTGCAGTTGCTCCAAAGTCCGGCTCGACTTGGTCGTCGTTTCCGATGGAGATTTCTCCTGAAGGAAGTGCATCCAAACCGACTGTTGACAGATCGTCTGGCGTATGCCACGATGTTTGCTCGACGGTAGGAGTAGCCGAGAGCTGGACATTGGGAAATATTGTCCCGTAGGACGATGTTTCCCATCTTGCCTATACGCAATACTCTATCGTATATATTGAATCCTTTTAATCATTGTTGTGTACTCGATTTAATTACTTTTAATTAAAGACAAAATAGAAAGACATCTTTTTAATGGGGTTTTGCTAGGTATTAATTAATCCCATCAATAAACTTTTATTCTAAAACGATGATTGTGCTAGTTATCCTTTTACTGATGGTGTCACGATGCAGTATATATGATTGTTTGTCAAATGTGATACTAATTAATATCAAATTTCAATTATTACCATGTTTTTCTCATCATACCTATGTTTCACAACCTCCCCACTAATAATTAATTCAATAGCTTGCTCAATAACATCAATCGGTGCTATGAACCATTCTCTCGGGAGGTACCTTCTTTTTTTGTCATCAAAAACATCAATATTAAGGCAGGATTTTCCGAAGAAATTATGAAGTAATTGCTCTAGTTTCTGCGGATTCATATTGTAACATTTCCAAGAAGTAATGATTTTTACGGGAGCCATTAAATAGGTTGGATCCTTTTGTGCATTTTTGATTCTTTCTTCAACGGCATCTTTAGAATACCCAATCTTGTACAAATTATCGATTGCAATAATTCTTTCGTCTTTGCTTTTTGAACGTAGCACATAAATATATCCTGCTGCTGCATCTTCATCGGTTATATTGCTAAATCTTTCAATGAAGTTTTCGTTTACTTTATCCCTATTTTGTGTTACCACTTTACCATTGGAATATAGGATTTTGGCCGCGGATCGATACAACATATTTGATTCGGTACCATTTTCGAAAATACATCTTGTTCTACCGTCTTTTCGTAAACGTTTGCCTTCTACGTAGGTTTCTTCTTGGGTCAAATTGATGTTTTCTAATAACATTAAAACGCCATTGTGGACATAAAAATCGCCTTCTCTTAAATTATCTTCCTTGAAATCAACCAGCTTTCTTTTTCCATCTTTTAAATCCTTTTGAATATCCTTGAAAAGTATTTCGTATTTATCAAAATCCTTACAGGGCTTTCTTCTTGCTACAAGATCAGATGGAGCTCTTTCATAGTCTTTTGGTGTATGTTTAAAATCAAATAAATCGGAATCATCGTCTAACAAATCAAAGGTGTCATCATTAAAAATATCATCGATTGAATTAATTTGCTTTGCTTCAAAGTTCAATAAACCATGAATGTCGTGCTCCTCTAAAGATTGCATCTTTTCTATATCTGACCTAATGCTTTTTAATCTTGAATAGAGCTGAAATTCTGATATATTACCCGGATTGGGTTGTGGCTCTTTATTGTATTTTGCAAAGAAATCATTTACCTCACCAAATGAAGCCGATAGTCGTTCGTCCGCATTTCGTGCACTTGAAACTTTAGGTTTGACATTTAGAATATCAAATTGATCGTTTGCAAAAATGTCTTCTAGGGTTTGAAATTTATCCATTTGCATTGGCCATTCGTTTTCTTTTTTCTTCTTTCAAATAAATAATACATTCTGCCATTCTTCGTTCTAATGGGTCGTTGGCAGTTAGAGTCGGTTCTTTGTTATACATTTTTTTGAACTCAATGATTTTTGGCCATAAAATTTTGGCTTCTTCAAAGTCCATTTTTATTCTTGTCGCTTCAATAGTATCTTGAATCACTTTCAACACTTTTGTAGTCACTGATTTTGAAAGTATTTCGAAAGCTTTCTGGAATGGATTAATCGTATCAATCAGGTCGATATGTAAATCTTCTATGTTTACAAATTTATCCGCCATCCTGATAAAGCGTTGGTCTCCGACTTCTTTTATTTCGCCCGATTTTATAACTGAATCGACTACAACATATTGGCGAATTTCTTCAATTTCTTCGTCTGTTAATTCGGGGTATTTAATTCTAATGATTTTCGGAATCAACACTTTATTGATTACTTCGGGATCTATGTTTCCCGGCATCGCTTTAAGCATGGCATCGTCTTGTAAAATAGATGCTTTTAGATCATTTAAATCAGATTCTACAATATCCTTTATTCTCTTTGAACTCGGCGCTTTAAATCCTCTTATTTTTATTTCACCAGGTTTAGCTTCTTCATCATCATTATCCAATCTTGTTTTGAATTTAAAGTTGGGCGCTAATACTTGTTCCATCAGTAAGGATGCTGTAATAGCTTTAAGCATATTATTTGTAGCCACTTTTACATCATCCTGGATAGCTTCTGGGCTGGCAATAAGATTGGTGAATTGAGCGTGTGTTTTATTGTTACTATCACGGGTACAACGACCTATAATTTGAATAATTTCTGTTAATGAACCTCGATATCCCACCGTTAAAGCGTGCTCACAAAAGGGCCAATCAAAACCCTCTTTTGCCATGCCTATGGCGATGATTAAATCCATGTCATCTACGGATTTAACATTTCTTAAATAGTTTACAATTTTGTCTCTTTCTCTTGAACTATCTTCCACTAGATCAGCTACCTTCAATATTTTGCCATCGCTGTGACGTTTGATATGAATTACACCGGTGTCGGAATCTTGTTTGATCACATCCCCAATAGCATCTAAAATAAAATTGACTTCATTGTGTTTGTCTTTAGTGGATTCTCCTGAATTTACATTTGGAATATGGAGTATTGTTTTTTTGTCGGTATCCAGAATATCGAGTATTGCCGATGTGTATTTGCCTGTATAGAAATGATAACCAATTCCTAATGATTTCAGAAAGTTATACCCGTTTAATTGTTCGTAGTAATTGTAAGTTACTTTAGTGAACTTGGCTTCGTTTTCGGGCGTAAGAATAGGCACAGAATCCCCTCTGAAATAAGAACCTGTCATAGCCACAATATGAGCCGTAGATTTGTTCATTATCGATTTTAATAATTCGCCTAAACGATTATTTGCATCGGCTGAAACGTGGTGGAATTCATCGATTGCTAAAAGTGTATTATTGAATTTTGCTTCGTCCAATTCCTCACAGGCAAAACGTAAAGTGGCGTGTGTACAAATTAATAATTTTTCATCGCTATCCATAAATTTATGGAATGCTTTTACTTTACTGCTGCTGCCTTCCTCTCCGGGAGTACAAAGATTGTAGATGTCGTTTGGTTCCCAGTTGGCAAAAAAGCCATCTTTCTTTAAGTCAGTTTTAGAAAATGAACTACCAATAGAACGCTCTGGAACTGCTACAATCACTTTCTTGATGCCCTGATTTACTAATTTGTCTAAAGCCAAGAACATCAAGGCACGGGATTTTCCCGAAGCCGGTGGTGCTTTTAATAATAAATACTGTGCATCACGTGATTCAAAAGCACGGGTTTGCATTTCTCGCATTCCCATCATATTGATTTTTGTACTATTTCCTGTTTTGTGGTAGTTTACATTTACTATATCTGGCATATTTTGTGTCTTTTTGCTTTATGTACTAATGTCTAAAAATGGCTGACTGTACCGTTTTAGTTGTTTTTTTATTTTCATTAATCACCATTTTTAATGGTGGTTATGTCCGATTTCGTCTAAAATTTCGTCTAAAAATTTCGTTTTAGAGCGGCTTTTAGACATTGCCATTTTGTATTCGTTTATTTAATAAAACTCATCTTGGTTTTGTTCTGCTACCAAATATTGATAATTTTAATTTTTACCGTCTAAATAGACGTCTAAAACCGTCTAAATTATTATTGCTTTAGACGCCAATAAGTATTGTCCAAGACTATTGTTTCTTCCCGTTTCATCGCCTGCAATAGATTTTTCACCTTGTCTTTCTTTTGTTTTGGCGATAGAAGATTTGGAAGTTTACCGTCTAATAAGTTTTCAAAATCAGAGCGTAAACCACCTTTAAACTTTATAATATAATCTTTTATTAACTTCTTACAATAATCGTCTTCTATTCCTTTTAACTTTATATATTCTGTTTCCATTCCTGTTGCAGAAGCTACTGAAGAAGATATGTGAAAATGTGGTTTTCTGCCCTCAATAATACCTTTTTTCTTTAAGAGTTTTGCTGCTTCCTCATTTATCTCTAGATCTTTCTGCACTTTGTCTAAAAGTATTACTTCGGTTAGACTTAAATCATCTTTTTTCTCAATCAGCAGTTTAGAATAATTTTCATCTATTGTATGTCCATAAATTTCCAGAACGACAGCATCCCTTGTGGATTTTGTATAATCAGGTAAAGGGAAATATCTTTTGCGTTGGCTTTTGTACATTTTATGAATACCATACCCTAAACTGTCTATCATATTAAGATCTACCATCGCTTCAGCCAACCATTTATTACGGTATTTTTTCGGAGTTTTGTCTCCGGCGGAATACTCTTCAGCTGTGCCTTCAAAAAAACTACCTTCGCTGCTGAAAATTAATTTATTAATTTGTTCGGTTAATAAAATACGAGCGTGTCTGCTGTAATCTTGGTGTGCAATACAGTTGTTTAATGCCTCTAATATTACTTCGCTGTCATATTTCATTACCTCTGTGGCCACCAATTGATTGTCAGGAAAGAATTTATATTTTACATTTCTGATTTTGGATAAAATAGCATTAACTTCAGAAAAAAAAGGCATATTAAAGTGCTCGTATGCTTTTTCTTCGGTATCGAGTTTCCAAGTGATTTGCGCCACCGCAGGTGAAATAAAATGAGCAGTTTCAGGCTTTCCTAATAATATAATAGCAGTATTGGTAATTTTACCATCAATGGTGATTTTTAGTTTATCAAGAAATATTTTATCACTCCAATTATCAATTTCATCATAGAAAGAAGCATTGGTATTTTTTTCCTTATATTTTTCTCTAGCTAGTTGGATTGATTTTAGATCTAAATTATCGAGAGTTGCTTTCTCGACAATTTGTGCAGACCAATCTGTTTGTGAGTTATAAATGGCTCTTAAAAAATGGGGATATTTTTTTAAATCAGTCAAGCTACTATCAAAGCGGATGTAAGGATAGTTTTTGAAATTGGTAGGTTCGCCTGTTGCAGCAGGAATTCTAAAAATTTCTAAATGGTTTGTCTCATAATCACAAATGAAATGGTCAAATTTTATGGAAGGACTTAAAAACCGTCTAATCCACAATTCCAATTCCTCGTTTCCTTCTTTACGATTTTTGAATTTATAATTGGTGCCTTCCACACTATGGGTAGCATCATTGATTCCAAAGACTAAATACGCAAAAGATTGATTTGCAATACAAGCAGCATTAGACAAACCCGATATATATTGACCAAGTTTATCGTTTGTTGTTACGTTACCTGTTTTGAATTCTACCCATTCGTTTTCTTTGGGTAAAGCGCTCAATTCGTCTATTAATTTGATTAAATCTTGATTAGTCATTTTATTTCAAGTTTTTATTTTCTTTTACAGGTGGCAAAAAGTTTTCGCCTGTAACTATACTTTTACCTGTTTTGTCTTCTAATTCCAGACGAGCATTTTTTGCAACTGCACCACCTTTTTTCCCTGCTTTTGCATTTTCAAATACGCCTTTTGCTTCATCATTCTCGGCAATTTGTCGGGTAGAAAGCTCGGCAAGAGCAGTAAAGATTAGTTCGGCTTCACTCATGTGATCCCGTAAATTTTGCGTCTTTAATCCTTTTACTTCTTTGTGTTTTTTTACTGATAATCCTGTCCATTCTTGATGAATAATATTGGTTAGGATTGCAAAGTCTTTCTTTTCTTCAACACCGGCTTCTTTCCAATAATCAGTAAGTTTGTTTCGAGTCTCTTGACCCATCATGCGTTGCTGGATCCATTTTTCGCTTCGTCCGTGTTGCTGCCAGTTTTCTCTGGCTCGTTCTATGCTTTGTGCGGGGTCTTGTATTTCCTGAATTCTTTCATAGCCCACTTTGGCTAGCCATTGTTTGAAGGGTTCTGCTTTGGGCGATGGTATGGATTGTATTATTCTCAATATATCTTTGACGTTGCCCCCCAATATCTTCCTTTTTTTTCCATTAGTTATCATTGCTACCTGGGGACAATTTGTCCCTAGGTAGACTCCTAATTCAGAATCTCTTTTTCTTATTTTCTTTAAATAATCCGTCGGACTTGATGAATCCGTTAACGCTTCAACTATATCCACAACCGAAAAAAACCACGTTTCTGTTTCTTCAACATAAACTCTTCTAATCTCTTTATTTTCAAAAATAGCTAACGTTTTATTATTCTCCATCTGGTATTGCTTTTTAGTATTCGTTCTTTTTCTTTGATTTCGATTATTCAAACGTACGTTTTTATCGTACACTACATTTTTGATCTATTTTGAACTGTCGACAAATTGTCGACAGTTCAATACCATCACTAGATTTTACTCGTTTTTTCATTTTAAACCAGTAGTCACGAGGATTGACACTCTCTGTCAACACTGTCACAACATCTATGACCGAAAAATACCATTGCTCTTCTATTTCGTCCCAATGGGTTCGAATTTCTTTGCTTTCAAATAACTTGATATTGTTCATAACTATTTATTTTTAGATAGGGACAAGGTTTCCCCAGATAACTATTTTACTTTCTTGCTTTCTGCTCTATTACTAATTCTTATAACAGCGTGTAATGTAGCTAGATAATAATAAAATATCCAACTATACCAAATCGGTTTGTCATAATTATTTTTTTGGTCAATGTTGTGGTGTCTTATCCCAAACCTATTAGCAATATTAAAAATATCATTTTCATCATTTTTGTCCAAATACTTTTTAATGTCAGGTCTAACAAATTCTAGAACGTCAGCCAATTCTCTTATAGCTTCTTTTCTATCGTCTAATGTAGATTTAGCTTTCCTAAACTTTAGAATTGCTGCCTTTATCTTATTAGAAATATTAACTGTATCATCTGTTGGAATTTCTGCTTCAAATAAATTAGATAGGCCATTGTCAGATAAAATTAGAACCTCTCCATTC
This sequence comes from Flavobacterium sp. CG_9.1, assembly GCF_015751645.1. Lineage (NCBI taxonomy): Bacteria > Pseudomonadati > Bacteroidota > Flavobacteriia > Flavobacteriales > Flavobacteriaceae > Flavobacterium > Flavobacterium sp. CG_9.1. Next base: position 14,770 of record NZ_JADOVC010000038.1, on the reverse strand, counting down.
TCTGAAATTTCAAATCCGTCTTTATAGTCGCCTAAAATAGTATTCATCGTTTCTCTGAGATGTTTCTGTCCTTCCAAATCATCATAAGATTGATAATGGAATCTGTAGCACCCTCCTCCCCAACTATTATCATCGTGATAATTTCCTTCTAGACCTTTTGAACAATGATCGTATAAGAATTCTAAAACGTCAAAAAAATCTTCTTCTGTATAGTCTTTAAGTTTCGTTTCAACTGGAAATAAATTTTCCTTTCTAATATTAAGAAAAACGTAGTCGTCAAAGTGTTCGCTTATTTGTCCTCTTTGGAAGCCGTCAGAGCATTCAAAACCAAAATATTTTTGAAAATAACCCTCTTTTTCAAGAATATTATAATTGCTCAAAAAAAGTTTCTTTACCATTTCAAAATCAATTTTTCCATCAGAACCAAGCTTTTCAGTTCGGACAGAATAATACTCTCTTTTTATCATTTTTTCACTTTTTTCTCCTTCGCAAATAAAGTATCCTTTTCTTTTTCCTCCACAATCATTTTTTCATAGAGCTTGAACAAATACTCTAATCGCTCTTCATCGCTATCAAAAGGTTTGGAGCGGTAACAACGTTCCACTGCTAAATCATTCAATCGATGTGCTTCACGCAAACCCGCAGGCATTTTCTCTGGATCATACAATTGCGCTAAGGTTTTCTCGGAATGATTTTCTCGTTCTTCCAGAATTCTAAAAACACATTGTTCTAATTCTTCTTTTTGGGTTGAGTTGATTGAAGGGAATGGGAAGGTATTATAGCATAAAGTATTTGAGTATTGCATATCCATTTTTAATCTTCCTGCAACTGCTCTTACCCATTGAATATGAATTTTAGAAGATATTAATGAAAATAAATATGATTCTGCATTATATATTGCTCTTGCTGCATTTGAAATTATTGTTCCTGAGTTAAGAAAACCAATTGGAACATAATTTCTCTTTTCAGAACCTGTTTGAGGAATAATAATTGAATCCGCTTCAATGAATGTTGTTTCGTCAAATTGATGTGGAAATTCAGCTTTTTTTCGAGTGGCAGCTTTTGTACTTGCAATTCTTAATTCTCTACATTTTTCAAATCTTTTTAATAATGGTGGAATTGAATATGATAACTCTTTGTTTTGTTCTGTAACCCAAATGCAATATCTCTTTCCACCATTCATTAAATCATCAGCACCAATATAATCTTTTATAAAGAGTTTTGATTCTGGGTATTCTTTAAGTAAATTATTTTTTTCGTCTTCATTCAAAATAAGATTACCTCCATCTCCGGCCTTAATACCAGAGGTCATAGTTGGCAAAAAAGAAAGTTGTTTTTGTCTTTTTTCAACAATTATATTATGTCCATTACTTAAATAAGGATTTATATTTAATGAATTTATCTTTCTGATGTCAGTAAATATGTATTTTTCCGATTTATTATAAATATTCCGAATGCCAATAATTACAACTGAAACACCAGCATTTGCTTTTGCGTTGTTTTTCCATTTAAATGAAGTATGAGCAAAACCAATTTCTAAATTTTTATCAAAAATAGGAGGCCACAATAAAGCTACTTGTTCTCCTTGGCAAATAGAATTGGTAGAAACAAAAGCAAATTGTGCATTGTGATTTTGGATATAATTGGCTCCTTTTATAAACCAAGCGGCTATATAATCTAAATTCTTATAATTCTTAAATCCTTTAAAAACAAGAGTCATATCATCCTTTTGTTCTGCATTTTGCATACTACTTCCCAAATACGGAGGATTCCCCAAAATATAAATTTCATCATTCTCCTTTTTCGGGCAAACCATTTCCCAATCAACTCTTGTGGCGTTGCCGTGAACAACAGAACCTGTTTGTTCTAATGGCAAAGCAGGTTTGGTTCGTCCAAAGGCCTTGAAGAATTCTTGGTTCATTTGGTGTTCAGCCAACCAAAGCGAGAGTATGGCAATTTCGTGTGCAAAATCGTCTATCTCAATCCCATAAAAATGGTTTAAAGATATGCCAGAATATTGGGTGGTGTAGGTTTTATTTATTTGGTCTATTGCAGTAAAAATAAGCATTTCCAGTTTGCGTAATTCTTTGTAGGCAATAATCAGGAAGTTTCCGCTACCACAGGCAGGATCAAATATTTTGAGGTTCCAAATGCGTTTTAGCAATTCGTTTAGTTTCTTGATATTTGTTTTTGAGTTTTCTAATTCCGCATATAAATCATTCAAGAACAAAGGCTCAATAACTTTCATAATATTAGGCACCGAGGTGTAGTGCTGTCCTAAACTGCCTCGCTGATCTACCGAAATAACAGCCTGAAACATCGAGCCAAAAATATCGGGATTTATAGCAGCCCAATTTTGGTCACCACAATCCAAAACTGCTTGTCGGCTTCGACGAGTGAAAATTGGTGCTTTGTGTGGGGTCTTGAACAAACCTCCATTTACATAGGGGAAAGCATCTAAATATACAGGCAGTTCGACTCCGCTCACTGTTCTGTCGCTTGGAGCGGTATTCATTACTGCAAACACTTTGTCGAGATAGTCGCTTAAATCGCTACCATCTGTTTGGGTATGGTTTTGAATAGAATGAGTAAATAAGTTCTTTTCAAAAATCCCGGTATCTTCGGCAAAGTAGCAAAACAACAAGCGAGAAAGGAAAACATTTAAACCGTGAATGAATTCCTTTGAAATGTCAGGATTGTCTTTTTTGATTTCGTCAAAAAGCTTTGCCATTTTTTCGGCTGCTTTTACATCGGCTGGATTTTCATTTTGATGTGTTGCTTTTTCCATTCCTGCCCAGGGCAAAAAGAAATCGAAATGTTTTGGCAAGGCATTAAAATCAATATCTAAACTATCGGTTGTTTTAGTGTCAATTGCCAATAACGTTTTGAAATCAGTAACAATAACGAAACGCTGGTCTTGTTTGAGTGTACTTTTTATTTCAGAAATAACAAGATGCAAATCCTGATTGAAGACCGGTTTAAAAAACAGTTTTTTCTTCCAAGAAATTTCACCTTCTATTTTTGAAAGGTTCAGATTTCCTTTTTGCAACCGTGTTATGGAGGCTTTTGGTAAACCATAGGCTAAAAGCAATTCATAAATGAAAGTTTCTTGGGTATAGTCTAGTATAAGTTTTTGAAGATTTACTTCTATCTGGGCAATGTTCATAAAACTATTTTTTCTTAGAATTACTTCTATTAGTAGGGTGTCACTATGATTATTCGGTCGAATATCTTTACCGAAATCAATGGCTAATTTACATTGATGTGGTATTATTATGAAAAAGTAAAACTATAAATTTTTAAACTTATAACCTATTCAAATAATGAACAGCTTATTCCAGTGTTTATGAATTTCTAAACCACCTTTTAGAGTGAAATACAAAAATAAACTTTGTGATTTATTTTACTTTACGGTTTTCCACATTTTGATGCAATAGATAGCATATTTACGATCCGTTGATTCATTCGTTTTGTGATGGATTAGTCTATTTTTGTTCGTAAAATGTAAAATAAAGGTGATTTTACTGCGTAAGCAATACCCACTTTTAGTGCTATTCAATCTATTTTAAAGAAATCAAGATAGTATTGTAATTCATGTAGTTTAATCAGGCTGTGTTCTATATCTGGAAGTTGTGCGAGTTGGACAAAACTACTATTTTGGGATAATAACTCTTGTGTCATTTGGTCTTGTATAATTATACAAATGACTTGGGAAAGTGTTTTTGTATTACACAGTAAATTGTAGTTTTTTAGATAAATCCAGATTTCAAACTTTTGTGTTTCTTCGTCATGATCTAATGCTAAAAAATGGAGTTTTGCAGCTTTTAAAGTAATCTCTGGAATTATGTATGGCTTTTCTAGTTCTTCAATAACTTTATTGATTTGCTCAGTTGGCATCAGGAACGCAGTGAATTTCCACGTTCTCAGTCGTGGTGCATTGTCGATTAAAAGAACGACTTGTTGGAAATAGTTGGAATTTCCATTGGCTGTGATAATGAATTCGGCTTTGCTATTTTCTTTTTTTGGAAAGACAATTATAAAGTCAATTTCCCTGCAGTAGTAGTTGAGGTTTTTGTTTATCCAAAATGCGATATGCTTTTGATTTTTAGGAGTTTCATTGATAAGGTTTTTGATGGTTTGATTGTTATCTTGGAACCAGTTCCAGAAAGTGTTGATTTTTTTCATGGTTTGTTTTTTAGTTAATGATGGTTCTCGATACATTTTTTGTTCCGTTTCACTGCACAAAAAACACTCGAACTGACGGAGAAATTATGATGGTTCACGTTAGTGGTTTTTGATTCGTTGTTCTACAGGAAATACACTTCTCGAAACAAGTTCGGGATAAACCGAGCTGAAGGAAACTTCTATCCATTGCTTTCGATGATATTATCGTTTGTCTTTAGCGGTTTTGTCATAGGCAATTAAGTTTATCATTTGGCGTAATCGACTGCGGACTCGATTGCCGTAATGAGTTTCTATTTCGGACGCTGATAGGTTAGTGGTGATGTGGGTTTGTAGTTTTTTAGAAGTGAATAAATCATAGCGAGATAATAGTATTTCTGCCATTACATTGCATTCGTTGCCAAAGTATTTAAGATTATTTTCTGTGCCTAAATCATCGAAACAGATTGTTTTGGGCTCCGATACGTAGAGCTTTCCTTTGCTGTATTTATGGATAATCTCGTAGCCCTCTTGGATAAATTCGAAACTGATATCCCGACAGGGTTTTACATGAAATTTATGTTCTATAGGCGTGAGGTATTTCATAATATTCATTAGCGATGTTTTACCACAGCCCACTGGGCCGCTCAACATTATTCCTTTATTCAGGTTGATGTTAAATTGAAAACAAGTTTGTTGATCTTTCAGAAAATAGGCTATGAGTTTGTAGATTATGGGATGATCGCTTTCCAAGATTTTGAAATGATTTCCGTATAATTCCCCGCCTTTTTTTTCGAGCCAAAGTATTACTTGTTCGTAGTTGTATTGGGTCTTGATTTCTTGCATAATTTAATTTTTTCCTCACCCTAAATCCATCTCCGAAGGAGAGGGACTTTGAGCTGCTTCGTTTTTAAAATTACTTTTGGGTTGTCATAGAACTTATCCTTTCTAAAACTCAGATCGTGAGTATGGGTTAAATCGGTTCTCGATACAATTTTATAAAATAGCTTGTCGCAATTTTATAAAATCACTCGAACTGACGAACGGCTTACAAAGGCTCTGAATAGTCTTTGTCAATTGTTGTATTGAGGTGTTTTGCTCTATGGGGTTGATTTTGTTCATTTGAGTTAAATTTGTTTGCGTTTATCATCCAATTTTGTGCTGCGGCTTTCCACTCGACCATTGGGGTTTTTCCGCCTACTAGCCATCCATTGCTGGAGAAATAATTGAAGAATTTTTGTGCTTCGATTTCTGGGAAGATTTGTTCTAGGAAATATGTTTTGACTTCGTCGAAAGGTGGTGGTTCTTTACCGACTAATTCTTTTTTGCTTATTTTCTGTGTCGTTGAATCCGAAAAGGATTTCTTTTTTTCGCGCAACTTTTTTTCTTTCTTTTGCTGACCGCTTTCAGTTTGATTTTTATTGGTGTCAGCGAATGCCAAAGGCATTTCAGTATCTACTTTTTTAAAAAATGAATCGCCATCTTGAAAATTTTGTGCTTGCTCATTCCCGTTTACAATCTTTATAATGTTTTGATTGTTTGTATTATTTGTATTGTTTATATAAGGTACTAGCGCTTGTTCAGTGCCTGTACCACTACTAGTACAAGACTTGTTCACTAGTTGTTCATCAACTGGTTTAAAAACAGGTTCAGTATTTGAACTGGTGTTTCTTTCACTTTTGGGCATTGGTTTTAGTTCGTCAGCTAAATTAAATAGGTATACTTGGCTTCCTTTGAATGGATTATACGATGGCTCGTAATTGATGTAGCCCAAAGAATGCAAGTTTTTTAAGCATTTGTGATACGTTGCTTTGGAACTAATTTTGCTGATTCGCATCACCTCATCACGAGAAATACTGATGGGGTTTTTGAATCGATTGCAATTCCAGAATTGGAATAATGCAATGTATAAACTAACGTGTGTTGGATTGAGAATTTTGTCTTTTGATACTTTATCAAAAAACCCGGTTAAGTGTTTTATGTAGTTCATACGGAAGTAGTAAGATTGGAGTATTAAGTATTAAGACTTTTAGCGGGATAATGAGATTTTCTTGTCCCTCATAACAACATTATTTGAAGAGTGTGGGTAGCGCATTAACTTTGTTGCCGTTTAGTACTTTTTCAATATCAGAATTGTCGTAATACACTGTCCCACCAATTTTAGTATACGTTAAGGTTCCATTAATGCGAAGGTTTTGGAGCGTGCCAGGGGAGATGTTAAGAAGCTTTCTGACTTCTGTTGATTTTAACCATTTTTTGGATTGCTCATTTTTGCCTTTAAGTATTTCTTTAATATCTTCTAAAAGAGATTTGTGAAATTGATTTAGGTCTTCTTTGGTAAGGATTTCGATTGCCATAACTTGTGTTTTAAATTGTTATAATGCAAAAGTGTAGGTTTTGGATGTTTTTATATCACAAGTGGTTCACAAGTTGTGAAAGAAATAATGAGTTTTTATTTTTAATTGGCGGTGTTTATTGACTTCTTTTAATAAAATAACTATTTGGGTTTTATTTAATTTTTTCTTTTGCCTTGATGCAAAAGAAACAAAAAATCAAGCCTGAAAATAAAAAGCTTGAAAACTACCTCAAAGTTCCATTCCGCACCCCGAGCCGCTCGCCCTATGGGCTCAACTCGCGGAGTGCTGCCATTTCTCTTCTTCGTTGTTTTTCTATGCTTTTTATTTAAGGGCGAGGAAAAGTTGAAGTTTAGTTGGATTTTACTCTATAACTTGACTCTTAGATTACTCCCGCCGGCCAAAGTAAAAATCAGCACTGTGATTTTTTGGTATAAAATTATAAGGGCGTTTTTAAGAGTCTTGAATAGTTGGTAGTACATAGTTTTCTTTAAGAGATTCTTTTCTATTAGACCACTTGACTTTTATTGGTGCTCGCTAAATTCTAAATGTCAAGCCCGTAGTAGTCGTGCTGGACACTTCCTAAAGTGAACGGTAAAATCTTTACCATGATATGTAGTTTTAAAAATAAATAAGCCCGTTGGTTGTAATTAGTTTTTAGTCCTAATTTTCGTCAGTTTGAGTGATTTTAATTGGAAAATTGTTTCGGAAATAAGATAATTTTGAATTAAAAACGGTTCTCGATACATTTTTTGCTGCGTTTTACTCCACAAAAAACACTCGAACTGACGTTTTGAATAATTATACCTAAAGGGTTATATGAGTGATTAGAGCTGATTTTTTCTAGTATTTTTTTTGTGTATAAAAATCACAATAAAAAAATATTTTTAAGTGTTAACTGCTACTGATTTGTTTAATTCCGTACAGAAGTAGCTAGGGGATATGCCTGTACGGGTTTTAAATGCTCTTGTGAAATTTTGAGTAGAACCAAAGCCAGCTTCGTCTCCTAGTGCTTTGTTTTTGTAATTACGGTATTTATTGTCACTTTTAAGCAGTTCTATGATATGTTCAATCTTAAGATCAGTGATATATTCTATGATTCCTTTGTTACGGTATTTTGCAATTATTTTTGAAGCATATTTGGTATTTGTATTTAATAAAGAAGCCAATTTGAATAAATTCATCTCTTTTTCGAGATACTTTTTACTGAATTCGAATTTTTCCAATTTTTTTAGAATTGCAGCAACTACTTCGGGATTGATATCGAGTTCGGTTTCCTTACTTCCGTTTGCTACAAATAATTTGGATTTTTCCGGTTGGCGGTTCATCAGCTCTTTGAATAATTTTTTAGCTCTAAAATGTCTGTAAACAAGGAATGAAATTATTGATATCAAGACTGCTGTGGTACTAATGGCAATAACAGTTATGGAATTATTGGAGTTTTCTAAATTACGTTGCGTTTGAAGTAGTTTTTCGGTATCGTATACTTTCGTTATTTTTCCTGAAAGATATTTGTAATTGTGTTCTAATAATCGATCTATTTTTAAGAGTTGTCCTACGTAAAGTAAATGTGCTTTTTTATCATTTTTAGTTAGAGAATAATCAATTAGTAGTTCATAAGCCTCCCTTAATTCCGGACTTATGTAGTTTTGTTGTTGGAAAATTATATCTACTTTTTTGAAATAGAATACCGCTTTTTCTTTTTGATTTTGAGACCAATAATTTTTACCAATATAAAAATAAGCAAGAGTTTCATTGGCAAAATCTTTATTACTCTTAATATCCGGTAATGCCAACGATAATTTTTTTATAGCATCAACATAGTTGTGTTTAAAAGATTGGTTTATACCTTCAGAAAATAGAAAGTATGATTTCATTCTAAAAATTTCAAATTGAATTGACGCTTTTATTCCTATTTGATTTATTTGACTGCTTAATTGATATTTATTAACTCTGCTATAGCATTGACCCAATGAATATAATGAATTGACATAGGCATGATCATTTTGCTCTTTAAAATAAGTAACGCACTCTGTGAATAAAGCTATTGCTTCGTGATAAAATCCAAGATAATATTTAGTTAGCGCTTTGCAATATTTTAATTTGTAAATAAGATAATCGACGTTTGTTTTGGAAATATAATCCTCGGCGATGAGGTAATTATCCAATGCTTTCATCATCTCTTTATCATCATAATATACTATTCCTTTTGTCATGTAAGTGGATCCAATCAATTCAGCACTGTTTGTTCTTTTAGCAGCAGTAACCGAACTGTCAGCATATAGGTGTCGGAGTTTTTTATCGAATTTATAGATTAAGGATTTATAAGCGAGCGCCATTTGCGTATCGTTTCTTTCGGATTTGGCTTTAGCTAACCAAGCCTGTGCATATAAGCGCTCTTTTAAACTATCACTTTCCTTATAATTTATTTTTTCATTGAAATAGTCGCAACTTTTATTAGAGAGACTATCTGGAATTATAAACTTTTTTTGAGCGTTTAAGCTAGTAAAAAAACAAAATAATAGTAGGATTAAGTAGTTTTTTTTCATCTTCTAAAATGGGGATTACAGCGTTTTAAAAACAAAATAAAGGAGTTGGACCTGTATTTATCAGGAATAAATGTAGCTAAAAAACTTCAATATAAAGAATATTAACACTGAGAAACTCTAAATGTATTTTTTGAATGTTAAGTTGTTGATTATGTACAAATTGTTTATGAATTTACTGTTATCAATTCGGGAATTACACCTATTAAATTCCCGAATTGAACAGCAGTAGCGTTGTGTGTTACGGACTACACATTTAGTTTTGCCCTGAATTCAAATGGTTTTGTTATGAGCAAAATCACTACTGTTCCCATTACCCCGGGTGAAAAGAACTGATGAAAAAAGTAGTCAGTAACATTTAAAACATTTACAAAAATGAAAAAAGTATTTTTATTCCTAGCCATTTTAATGTGCTATTCCATTTCGTTTATCCTACAGTCTTGTAGTACCGATTCTTTATCTTCTCAGGAGAATTTGCCCACTGGTTTTGAAAAGGCGGAGCCGAATGCTACTAAAAATTCTAAAAGTAGAGTAGAAATCCCAGCCAACAGCGCTAATCCCTTTGATGATGAAGGACAAGCACTTTATAAACAAGGATCTTACCCCATTTTAAAAATCTCACAAAAAGGTATTGTAACCAGTAAAGTAAGGAGTAGTGATGCCAATTCTGTATCGTCAGGCAAAGTATTGCTTATTCTTTCGGATAGTTTGTCTGAAATAATTGTTAATTGGGATGTGTCAGTAGAAGCCAAATTAAGTTTTAGTCGGTTTATTAATTCCTTGCTGTTTCTTTCAAAAACGGAAGAACACTATGAAGTTCTATATGATTTTATAGTCGATTATGAAGCGAGTATTTTGACTAGTGAGACGTTTTCGGATAAGGATAAAGAAGTTATCCTAACTAATTCATCCGTTGTTCGGTATGAAACTTATGAAGAGTCAATAACACCTCCAAAGAATAAAGATCCTGATTGGACTATACTTTTTAGAGAAGTAAGTTCATCAAAAAAGTATTAGCTGTTGATTTGTAGCAGAAATTTTATTTTTAGATAAGTAGGTTAATAAGGTTGCCCAGATTGGGCAGCCTTTTTTTGCATTTGACTCTTTTAATTTAAGGGTGTGTTTGCGAATAGTGGATATTTAGTGAGAGTAGTTCTCATGAAAATATTCTTTTCTTTTGCCTTGATGCAAAAGAAACAAAAGATCAAGCCTGAAAATTAAAAACTCAAAAACTACCTCAAAACTCTGTTCCACAGCCCGAGCCGTTCGCCTTTCAGGCTCAACTTGCGGACTGTTGTCACTTCGTTTTTTCGTTGTCTTTAGACGTTTTTGATTTAAGGGCGGGTTTGCGAATAATGGATATTTAATGAGAGTAATTTTCATGAAGATGTTCTTTTCTTTTGACTTGATGCAAAAGAAATAAAAGATCAAGCCTAAAAATTAAAAACTTACGAAACCACTTCAAAACTCTGTTGCGCAGCCCGAGCCGTTCGCCTTTCAGGCTCAACTTGCGGACTGCTGCCATTCCGTTTTTCATTGTTTTTTAATGGTTTTAATTTAAGGGTGGGTTTGCTAATAGTAGATATTTAGTGAGAGTAGTTTTCATGAAAATATTCTTTTCTTTTACCTTGATGCAAAAGAAATAAAAGATCAAGCCTAAAAATTAAAAACTTACGAAACCACTTCAAAACTCTGTTGCGCAGCCCGAGCCGTTCGCCTTTCAGGCTCAACTTGCGGACTGCTGCCATTCCGTTTTTCATTGTTTTTTAACGGTTTTAATTTAAGGGTGGGTTTGCGAATAGTGGATATTTAATGAGAGTAATTTTCATGAAAATGTTCTTTTCTTTTGACTTGATGCAAAAGAAATAAAAGATCAAGCCTAAAAATTAAAAACTTACGAAACCATTTCAAAACTCTGTTGCGCAGCCCGAGCCGTTCGCCTTTCAGGCTCAAATTGCGGACTGCTGCCATTCCGTTTTTCATTGTTTTTTAACGTTTTTAATTTAAGGGTGGGTTTGCGAATAGTAGATATTTATTGAGAGTAGTTTTCATGAAAATATTCTTTTCTTTTACCTTAATGCAAAAGAAACAAAAGATCAAGCCTGAAAATTCAAAACTTAAAAACTGTCTTATGTAATTTACCTGACAGCCACTGGCTGTCCTCCTTTTAATTTCAAATGTTGTTTTTGACGTTTTTAATTTAAGGGCGGGTTTGCGAATAGTGGATATTTAGTGAGAGTAGTTTTCATGAAAATGTTCTTTTCTTTTGCCTTGATGCAAAAGAAACAAAAGATCAAGCCTGAAAATTAAAAACTCAAAAACTACCTCAAAACTCTTTTCCACAGCCCGAGCCGTTCGCCTTTAAGGCTCAACTTGCGGACTGTTGCCACTTCGTTTTTTCGTTGTTTTTAGACGTTTTTAATTTAAGGGCGGGTTTGCGAATAATGGATATTTAATGAGAGTAATTTTCATGAAGATGTTCTTTTCTTTTGACTTGATGCAAAAGAAATAAAAGATCAAGCCTAAAAATTAAAAACTTACGAAACCACTTCAAAACTCTGTTGCGCAGCCTGGATATACTAATTTAGCATGGAGACAGAGTTAAGAGAAAACCTTACTTTTAACATATGAAAACAGTCAGAAAAATTTATGACACTGCTTTTAAGACCAAAGCAGTTGAATTGAGTAATGAAAGATCAAACATTACTGAATTAGCCAGAGAACTAGGCATCGGAGTTGCTATGCTATACAAATGGCGCAAAGATTATGAGAAATTTGGTTCAGGGAGTTTCCCTGGAAAAGGGATTCTCAAACAAACATCAGATCAAAAAATCATAAGCGATTTAGAAGCAAAACTCAAAGATGCAGAACTCGAACGCGATATATTAAAAAAAGCAATAGGCATTTTTTCCAAGAGCGGTCGATGATATATGATTTCATAAAAAACAATGAAAAAATATTTCCGATTGAAAAAATGTGCCAGGTTTTAGTGGTAAGTTCCAGTGGGTTTTACAGATGGAAAAACAAAATTATTTCAAATAGAATTCATAGAATGAACCATATAAAAGAAAAAATAACTTCAATTTATTTTGAATCCAAACAGCGGTATGGTAGCCCCAGAATAACCATCGAATTACAAAGTTTAGGTTATGCAATTTCAAGAATAACTGTAGCAAAATACATGAAGCAAATGGGTTTAAGAAGTAAATTGAGTAAGAAATTTAAAGTATCTACTGATTCAAAACATAATTATTTGACAGTCGAAAATGTTTTAAACAGAGAATTTAAACCAACATTACCGTCAAAAGTTTGGGTATCAGATATTACTTATATCCATACAAAAGAAGGATTTTTATACCTAACAACAGTTATAGATTTATATGATAGAAAAATAATAGGCTGGAGTTTAAGTAGTATCATGAGTACTCAAGACACTATATTATCGGCTTGGCGAATGGCAACTCGAAACAGAACTGTGCATTCAGGATTAATATTTCATTCCGATAGAGGGGTTCAGTATGCTAATAATAAATTTGCAAATGTTCTGAATTCGTATAAAAAAATTACTCGAAGTATGTCCAGAAAAGGCAATTGTTGGGATAATGCTGTAGCAGAAAGTTTCTTTAAATCATTAAAAACCGAATTGATTTATGGTAACAAGCTCATTACTAAAGAACAAATGAAATTAGAAATCTTTGAGTACATCGAAATTTGGTATAATAAAAAAAGAAGGCACTCGGCCTTAAATTATAAAAACATTGACGAATTTAACAATCAATTTAATTACAAAAATGTCGCTTAACTTAATCTCCATTTTTTATTTGCATATCCAGCCCGAGCCGTTCGCCTTTCAGGCTCAACTTGCGGACTGCTGCCATTCCGTTTTTCATTGTTTTTTAACGTTTTTAATTTAAGGGTGGGTTTGCGAATAGTAGATATTTAGTGAGAGTAGTTTTCATGAAAATATTCTTTTCTTTTACCTTAATGCAAAAGAAACAAAAGATCAAGCCTGAAAATTCAAAACTTAAAAACTGTCTTTTGTAATTTACCTGACAGCCACTGGCTGTCCTCCTTTTAATTTCAAATGTTGTTTTTGACGTTATTAATTTAAGTGCGGGTTTAAGGGTACTGAATGGCGAGTGGTTTTCTTGAAGTTATTCTTTTCTTTTTTGCTTGATCAAAAAAGAAACAAAAAAATCAAGCCTGAAAATTCAAAACTCAAAAACTACTTCAAAACTCTGTTCCGCAGCCCGAGCCGTTCGCCTTTCAGGCTCAACTCGCGGACTGCTGCCACTCCGTTTTTTCATTGTTTTTTTACGTTTATAATTTAAGGGCGAATCTAAACAGGTGATTTTGGGATAAAAATAGTAGGGCGAGTGGGGAAAATTTATTTTAATTTTCGTCGGCGTTGTCCATGCGGGTGATGAGTTTGTTTTTGAGGGTATTTATGAATTTGGTTTTTTCCGTTTTTCTGTTTCGGATTTCGAGAAAAACGCGGTGGAATTGCCCTAAATCAATATCAAAAGCGGATTCGAAATAGCTTACGACTTCTTTTAGTCCCGATTTTCCATTATTAAAAACACCTTCTGTATGTAATGCGTAGATTATTTCAATTAATTCGACTTTGGAGCCTGTCCATTTTTGTTTTTTGGAAGGTAGATTAGTTGGCTGTAGCTGGTCGCTGTTATGCTCTATTTTTGCAATTTCTGATTCTAAGTAGGATTTAATTAAATCATTGGCCAGAATTTTTGCCAATTTATAGTCATGTGAAGTAGAAAAACGTTGGTCTGCCTGAAAGTAAAAACTATCGAGTGTCAGTTTAATATCGTATTTTCCTCTTATGAAATAGGTAGCATCGAGACATCGATTATTTGTACGGTAGTAGCGGTAAAATTCTTGATTTTCGTTGAAGAATATTTTTAATTTTGAGATTTCAGTAGTATAGTATTTGCGTACCGTTTTCTTCGAACCATAAGGTTTACTAGTTTCAATAGTATAGATTTCGTTGTAATAAATAAGTTTCGCTGCAAACTGCGGCTTGATATTCCTGAAAAATTCAATCTCTTCATTTTTATCTTTGAATTTGTATTTTACGCAATATGTTTTTAGTTTTTCTAAAATGGATATCGAAATCTTTATGGCCTCCTCCGCATATTGGACAGGCTCTTTCATTTCCAGATTTATTTTGTCTAACTGATGTTCTAATTCGGATAGGAGGGATTGAGAAAACAATTTCATTTTATGTTATTAAGGTTTGTCAATTGCACAGGTTTTAGTATTGGATACTTTGACAAATCTATTGGACTGATATCAAGGGTACAAATAGTCCTTTATTCAATTCCAGAATTGAATATTGAAATTCCCGAATTGCATAGTGGAAATTTGAGTGAAATATTGGATAACAACGCCTAATGAGCTAGAACAGCTTAATAAAAAGTATAGTCGTTTTTGATGATAATATTGAATCTGTTGCTATACAAATATTGAAGTAATTAAGGGGCTAAAATACGTTACAAACGCTTTAAATCGTTTTAAAAGGAAGGTAGTACTCGTTGTAAACGAGCACTAGACGGTACGAAGCCAGAAGACTTCGTACCGTATTCCATGTTTCAATGTATCCGCCCGACGAACCCCATATTTTTTAGATTAACCTAAGGTAGTAGTTTTGTTCTAAACAATTTAGACATGGACAAAAATGAATTTATGTTA
>NZ_JADOVC010000037.1:0-35996 GCF_015751645.1 Flavobacterium sp. CG_9.1 | reverse complement strand
TGACTTATTTTCTCAATAAAGAACAATAATTATAACAAATACAGTACTTAACAAAGAGTTTTTAAGTTTTATTCAAAACTTTCGGATAGCAGTGAATTTTATGTAATTATGCAGCATGACACTAGGCTTTAGAAACAGTACTTTTATCCCTTATTTCTGGGGATTTATGTCCTTGCAAGTGGATGCAGTGCATACCTACAAGAACAACTTGTACCTGCTTTTTATTTCTTAAGCAGCAGGCGTTTTACTCTAACAGATAATTCATTCGGACTGAATGGTTTTGTTATAAAGTCATCTGCTCCAAGCTCAAAAGCTTCCAAAACTGTTTTCTCCAATCCCACTGCAGACAGCATGATTATTGGGATGTTCAATTTCAACTCGATTTTTACTTTTTTGACAATATCTAAACCGGTTACAAATGGCATCATAATATCTGAAATTATTAAATCTGGATTTTCAGAAACAATTTTTTCTAGTGCAATCTGACCGTTTGGACATAAAAGGACTTTATATCCTTCTCTAACCAATTTAAATTCCATGGCTTTTGACATCATTTCGTCATCCTCAGCAACTAAAATTGTTTTCATATTAACTGGTTTTATAGATTCATACTAAAAGCAGCACAATTGTATTCCCCCGTCATTTGATTTTTCAGGAGAATTAATTTCTAAAAATAAGATTTTTTACACTGCCTTAATCGCAAATTCATAGGACAACAACAATTAAAGCTCCTATTTACGAATAAAGCTCGATCGCTACCTGTAATTCCTTGATAGCCAACTGGCAAATAGCATTTAACTTAATAACTTCCTCTATTCTTTTTTGTCCTAGAGGGTTTATTTCAATTTCTTTTTCAATAATGTCAACACATTGAGATCCTTTGACCATCCCTAACAAACTTAGAGAGGACTTAAGCTTATGGATTTCTTCTTTCAAAATTATGAGATCATTATTCTCATTAGATTTCAGAATTATTTCCATTGTTTCTGGTGTGTTTTCTAAAAAAAGCGTGATCATCTCTTTAATAAAAGTCTCATCACCTTCCGAAAACTCTTTCAAATATTTAAGATCAACTAGTTTTTCTGCTGTTAATTCTTCCTTTTGCACAACTGAAGAGTGTGTCATGTTTACTTTATTTACCTTTAAATTTAAATACAATTTATTCAATAACACATCAAAATCATAGGGCTTAGATAAATAATCATTCATTCCATTTTCAAGGCATTTTCGTTCTTCCTCAACAGTGGCATGCGCTGTTAATGCAATAATAGGAATCCCCGCTTTTTCTCCCATGTTAGACCTAATATAATTAGCGAGTTCAATACCATCCATTTCAGGCATTTGTATGTCTAACAAGATAATATCATAAGCCGTTTTTTCTATCTTTTCAATTGCTTTTTTTCCGTTTTCAGCAACATCAATTTCTTTCCCCCATTTTTCAAACACTTTGATTGCCAGAAGTTGATTGAGCTCGTTGTCCTCCACTAAGAGTATTTTGACCTCCTTTAAAAAATCTGGAGCAATGGTTTTGTTTGTCAACTGAGGCGACATCGTAATTCCCTTTTCCGCTTTTTTATACACTAAAGAAAAGGAGAATTCACTTCCTTTAGAAACTGCACTTTCAACACTAATTTTGCCTCCCTGCAACTCAACAAGATTACGTGTAATTGTAAGTCCAAGTCCTGTTCCACCATATTTTCTTGTTGTTTCATTTGATGCCTGATTGAAACTTTCAAATATGGAATTTACTTTATCGCTTGGAATACCAATGCCGGTATCGATAATTGAAAATTTCAATTTGCATTCTGATGCTGTTTCCTGCACTTCAGTAACTACTAATTCTACAAAACCTTTTTCGGTAAATTTAAGTGCATTCCCCAGTAAGTTTACTAATATTTGAGATAACTTCGTAGGATCACCAATTAGATTATCAGTTATTTTGGAATCAATATCGTATAACAATTTTATTTTCTTCTCTTTTGCATTTTGAGCCAATAACTCAATAACCGAAGAAACTGTTTTTGATAGCGAAAATTTCACCTCTTCAAAAGTCATTTTATCTGCTTCAATTTTTGAAAAGTCAAGAATATCATTAATAATAAACATCAAGTTTTGACTGGCTTTTTTAATAGCCTCTACACTTTGCTTCTGGCTATTATCTAATTTAGTACCTTCGAGAATTTTGGCAAATCCAATAATACCATTCATAGGAGTCCGAATCTCGTGGCTCATATTCGTTAAAAACTGTTCTTTTACAACTACTGCTTTTTCAGCTAATTCCTTAGCCTTTATAAGCTCAGCCTCTGTTCGTTTCTGCTCGCTAATATCTTGAATGGTTCCAAGTATTTTACAAGGTTTGTCTCTATCATCATTCAAACATTTAATAAATTGCTTGATGTATTTTACAGTTCCTTTTTTACTAGTTATACTATGATGAAATTGTACTTCCGTTTTTGTGGTTTTAACGTGTTTTAGATTAGTTTCAAAAAGGGCTAAATCTTCGTCATCTGTAAAACAGGATTTAAAAAAATCAACTGAAGCAATCTTCTGGTTTTCAACTTCAAAAATAGCAAAAAATTCATCTGAAAAATACACCTCATTATTGCTTAAATTAATTTCCCAGCTCCCTATTTTAGCTAATTTTTGCGCTTCAAGAAGTCGATTTGAATTGACTTTCAAAGCTAGTTCGGTAACTTTTCTAAGTTTTAAACTTTCATGCGACTTAATGGCATTCCTGATACTTTGAGATACCCCATCTGGAGTCAGTAACGTTTTTGGAATATAATCTGAGGCGCCACTTAATATTGCTTGACTAGCGATTTTTTCATCGCCTTGTGAGGTTACAAAAATTACAGGCGTCTCAATATCCAAATCTCTAATTTTTTTCAAAAAAGAAATTCCATCGGTATCGGGCATCATATAATCTAGAAATATTAAGTCATATTCCAATGATATAATTTTTTCAATTCCATCTTTTGCAGAAAAAACGCTATCGACCTCAGCAATTATGCCAGATTGCGCAATGGAACGAGTGAACGTGATCGCATCGATTTTATCATCGTCAATTATTAATATTCTTAAAACTTGGGCCATAGTATGCTTTTATTTTTGACTAGAAAATTCAATAATATTCCAATATTCATTGAGGACTGAAACGAATGAGTTTAGAGTTTGGCTTTCAAATGACATGGGAATATATCCTGCAATATTCAAATTCAAAGCTGCTGCTTTATTTATTTCATTTTCTGAATCTGTGATTACAAAAACTAAAATTGATTTTAAATCGGTATGATTTCGTATCGCATTCAAGAATTGTATTCCTTCATTCTTCGTCCTGTTGACATCGATTAAAATTATTTTAGGTATCGGGATTATTTTTTCAGAGCCCTCCAGCATCGACCATGCCTCATTTTCATTTGCAGCTGAAAATAAAGTATGTTTCACCTCTATTTCTGAAAAAGATTTTCTGAAGCTTTCGATGATAGCCTTTCTATTGTCGACCAATAAGATACTTGCATTTCCCATAACAAAAATGAATTGGATATATTACAGTTCACATAATTGCCAGAAGTTCTTGAGAGTAGCCACTGAAGTCAAAAACTTTTCAAAAGAAAGTGGCTTAAGGATATATCCCGCAACATTCAAATTGTAAGCATTTATCTTGTCACTATCCTCGTTTGAAGTGGTCATAACAAAAACAGATATGTTTTTAAGTTTCTCGTTTTCCCTCATTATTTTAAGAAACTCAATCCCATTCATTTTTGGCATATTAATGTCTAGAATGATAATTTTAGGCAGCGGAATAATATGGTTTTCCAGCATTTCAAGTGCTTCCACTCCATTTCCGGCTACAAAAAGCGGGTTCATGATATTATTTTTAGAGAAGGCTCTTTTTACATTCATTACATCTACTTCATCGTCTTCGACCAATAAAATATTTACCAATTTTTGGTTCATAATTTTAATTTTTTAATATTATTATTTTAGGCCAAATTAACGTAAAAATTGAGCCATTGTTTATACCAGCAGAATATTTAATTTTTCCTCCCACCAATTTCATGATTTTACAACTGATGGCTAATCCTGCTCCAGTTGTATCCACAACATCTTTAGAATTAACAGTGTAAAAAATAGAGAAAATTTTAGACGCTACTTGTTCGGGTATTCCGGGGCCATTATCGCTAACTTTTATTTCATAGTCGCTTTCGGTTTCTACAACCTCAACACCTACTTTTCTATTTTCTTTATCGTGAAATCGGACGGCATTGTCGAGTACACTCAATATCACTTTTTGCAATTTCGCTCCTAAAGTTAAACAATTTTCATTAATAAGAGTCGTGTTTAAAGTAAATTCAACGTTGGAATTAGGCTCCAATAATGCAATACTATTTGCCATCATTTTAGAAATATTCACTTCATAAAATTCCAATTCTACCCGATCCACGCGAGAAAGTTCCAACAGTCCATTCATCATGTTTTCCATTCGATTGACCCTATTTTTCAGCAAGCTTAAATTGGCAATCACTTCTTGATTTTCAACGGCTCCTAAATCCTCTTCAATCCACGTGGTTATATTTGAAATTGCCCGCATAGGCGATTTTATATCATGTGAGACTATATACACAAATTCTTCAAACTCTTTTTTAAGGGCTACTAATTCCTGTTGACATTTATCTTCTGCTTCCTTCATCGTTGTTTATTTAGGGAATGTAAAAACGAAACTACACCCTTTATTTTCTTCGGATTCAATATGGATACTTCCTCCTTTTTCTTCAATAATTTTTTTTACAATTGACAAACCTATACCTGTACTCTCTTTTACATCACGTGCAACAATAGTTTGAAAAACTTTGAACACTTTTTTGTGGTATTCTATTGCAATCCCAGGACCATTGTCTTTTATAGTAAATTGATGAAAACCGGGCAGTGCTTTATACTGGCAGTCTATTTTCCCTACTGCCTTATTACTGTACTTAACAGCATTGCTAATCAAGTTACTAAACACTTGCTGCAAAAGTATTCGTTCCGATTCAATCACTGGAAAGTTTTCACCAATCGTGATTTCAAAGCCTTGCTTGGGAACAATAGAATCTATAATTTGAATCAACATTAATTTTAAATCAATATTTTCTTTTTCTATTTCGGTACGACCAATGCGAGAGTATTCTAGAACTCCATTGATTAAGTTTTCCATTCGCAACACTCTTCCGCGAAGCAGGTCAAAATTAGCGCTAACGACCTCAGGCATTTCTGGCATATCTTCGACAATCCACTCTGACAAATTATTAATGGCTCTAAGTGGCGCCTTTAAATCATGTGAAACTACATAAGCAAACTGATCGAGTTCTTTGTTTTTTTTACCCAAATTCAATAATGCATTATTTAAGTTTGCTTCCGCATTTTTTTGATCTGTAATATCGGTGCTTATTGAAATGTATTGATACGGCTTATTTTTTTCGTCCAAAAACGGCACGATAGTCGCTTTTTCCCAATAATAAGAACCGTCTTTAGCTAAATTCCTCATTTCACCTTTCCAAACATTCCCGTTAACAATTGTTTTCAAAATTTTTTTAGCAGATTCTTTGGGAAAATGCCCCGTAATAGCACGTTGATCTTTGCCTATCAGCTCGTCTGTGGTATACTTAGAGATACTACAAAAGTTATCGTTCACATACGTTAACAATCCCTGTTGATCTGAAATAGATACAATTGCTGATTCATCTAAAGCGGATCGTATGTCTCTTATTTCTTTTGATTTTTGAATGATTTTTTGCTCTGCCAGTGTTATTTCAGTTACATCCTGAATAATTCCTTTTAACTCAATCACTTCCCCTTTTTCATTTTTAAAAGGTTGTCCAATTTCTAGAATATGTTTGACTCTTTGATCTGGAAATACGATTCTATATTTGATTTTAAAGTCTTTTCCTGTTTGTATGACATCCTCACTGACTTGATCCAGCTTTACTAAATCATCCTTGTGAATTCTGCTTCTATATTCTTTATACAACTGATCTGAAGGCAGTTGATCTAATTCAAAAATACGATAATGACCCTCTGACCAAACAAGATCATTAGTAACTAAATTAAATTTCCAACTCCCAATTTTAGCAATATGCTGCGACTCCTCTAATAAATTATTCCCATCGATTAAATGTTGCTCGGCTTCTTTCTCCTTGGTCACATTTCGAGCAATACAGTATAAATTTCCAGTTGTAGGATCTGGTGAGGTATTCCAGCTCAGTATAATATAATCTCCACTTTTACAACGATAACGGTTCTCAAAACTTATCGTTAATTCCCCCTTTGATAATTTCTCTACTTCCTTGTAGGTTTGAGCCAAATCATCAGGATGCACCAGATCAATAAAAGGAGTTCCTTCCAATTCTTCTTTAGAATAACCTAAAACCTTTGTAAAAGCGGGATTAACTTTATAGAATAATCCATTCACATTAGCAATACAAACCAAATCTTTAGACAGTTCAATGAAATTTTGTATTTCCTTTTGAGATTCAAGGAAATCTAAATGTTTTTTGCGTGAATCTAATAATGCAACAACATGATCAGCAAGTAATTTTAGGGCGTTTTTTTGTTCTACATTAAGAGCTCGAGGTTCCGTATCAATCACACAGAGCGACCCCATATTAAACCCGTTTCTAGTTCGAAGTGGAGCTCCTGCATAAAATCGAATATTAGGACTACCAGTAACCAATGGATTCTCCGAAAACAGCTTGTTTTCAGTAGCATTCTGAACTTCAAAAACATCATCACCTAAAATGGTATATTGACAAAAAGACAGCTCTCTCGATGTTTCTGATACATTTATTCCTACTTTTGATTTAAACCATTGTCGGTCTTCATCTATTAAATTAACTAAAGCAATAGGGGTTCCGCAAATAAAAGAAGCTAGCTGTGCAATAGAATCATATTCTTGTTCAGACAAGGAGTCCAGAATAGCATAGTCTTTCAGTACTTGGAGTCTTTCAATTTCATTCTCCGGTTTAGGATCTATTTTCATTAAAATAAGGATTTTCTTTACTATTGTTGAGCAATAATTGATGGTTAATTATTTTATGCTTATCATTCCTACGCACTAATTCCAGTCGAAAAAACAATTGGTTTGGCTACAAAAATAAAATTAATTTCGAATTATCAGAATCATAACTGCTTAAATTTATAGTAGTCCATAAAAAAAAACTCCTTTTTCAGATTATTTTCAAAACACAAAAAATCAAAATTAGGAAAAATAAACACATCTACTCAAGAACACTTTTTTCTGTAATTAAAAACTTTTTGCGAAAGTGATAATTACAGTATTTCGATTAGTAACATCATTTGATTCTTTTATTTCTATTCCTTTTTAATCCCTTTCTCCTAAAATAAAGACAAGTACAACTGCTTATTAGATATTCAAAAATAAAAAATAAAATAAATCATTCGACAAAACACATATTATAATGATAAACAACAACTTGTAAAATAAAAATGTTGTTTTTCTTATAATTAGAAAAAATATTTGTCTAAATTTACGCTATTAGTTTAGCCAGGTGAAGATCCTACTACTCACCTATAAAAGCTCAAAACTGCGGTTTGTAAATTCCGATTCTAGCTTTTAATTAAAAATTTACGATTGTGGTAAAAAAAACAAGCTCCTGTTTTTTTTTGAAAATTACTATTTGACATACCAATTTAATACCCTTTCCTATTTAAAAAAAAGGCGCAATGAGAACATACAACTACATCCTGTTTTTCAACGAAATAAATATAGATGCAATTGACAAAGTAGGCGGTAAAAATGCATCTCTTGGCGAAATGTACAATCAGCTCAATCCAATTGGCATTTCTATTCCAAATGGATTTGCAGTTACTGCAGAAGGGTATCGGCTATTCCGAAAAACCAACCGTTTAGAACAACTATTGCAAGATTTATTGTTGTCTTTAGATACCAAGGAATATTCAAATCTTTCGCTTATTGGAGAAAAAGCTAGAAATCTCATTCTATCTGCAGCTATTCCCGAAGAAATACGGGATGAAATAAAACTCGCTTACGAATCGCTCAGTAAGCAATGTGGTACCTCAAATCTAGATGTCGCAGTACGAAGTAGTGCCACATCTGAAGATTTACCCACCGCGAGTTTCGCAGGACGAATGGAGTCTTTTCTTCATATTAATGGAGAACAAGAATTACTGTCCACTATTCACCGTTGTTATGCTTCGCTGTTTACAGATCGTGCCATAAAATACCGTCACGACATGGATTTTACTAAATTAGACATTGCTATTTCTGTGGGTGTCCAACAAATGGTTCGAAGTGACAAAGCTGCTTCTGGCGTCGCTTTTACAATTGATCCAGATAGCGGATTCGAAAATACCATCATCATCAATAGTATTTGGGGACTGGGAGAAAATATTGTTCAAGGCACGGTTACGCCAGACGAATGGGTAGTATTCAAACCTACATTAGCAAATCCGAACGTGAATCCCATTTTAAAAAGACAGTGCGGCCAAAAAGAATTTACGATGATCTATAAAGATACAATCACAGGTTCACCTGTCGAAAATACCATTGTTAATACAGATACTTCATTGGAAAAACAAAAACAATTTTCGCTAAACGACAAAGAAGTCATTCAACTGGCACAATGGTGTTCAAAAATTGAAAAACATTATAAAAAAGCAATGGACATTGAGTGGGCCAAAGACGGTTTAAACAATCAATTGTACATTGTGCAGGCACGTCCAGAAACCGTTCACGGAAAAGCAAATAAGCAACTGCGAAAAATTTATAAGCTCAAAGAAAAAGGCACTCTCCTAGCTCAAGGAATCGCATTAGGTGACAAAATTGCTTCCGGTAAAGCCCGAATTCTAAACAATCCGCAAGAGGGCGATTTATTGCAAAATGGCGAAATCATCGTGACAGATGTAACAAATCCGGATTGGGATCCCATCATGAAACGAGCCGCAGCGATTATTACTAATAAAGGAGGCCGCACCAGTCATGCCGCTATTGTGGCTCGAGAACTAGGAACCGTTGCAGTCGTGGGTTGTGGAGATGCTACCTCAGCAATAAAAAATGGTCAGGAAATTACCGTTTCCTGCGCCGAAGGTACAGCAGGAAACATATATGATGGACTGCTGAAATGGGACATTACAGAGCAGGATTTTAGTGCCCTAAAAATGCCGGAGACGCATCCCATGTTCATTCTGTCTGATCCCGAAAGAGCGTTTGAGTTAAGCCAATATCCCAATCAGGGCGTGGGTCTGATGCGAATGGAATTTGCGATTTCGAATACAATCAAAATCCATCCGTTAGCATTATGCGAACCAGAAAAAATAACCGATAAAAAAATCAAATCTGAAATTGCAGCATTAACAAAAGGCTACGAAGACCCAAAAAAATATTTCATCGATAAACTCGCCGAAGCAGTAGCGATTGTTGCAGCCGCTTTTTACCCAAAGGACGTCATTGTGCGCATGAGTGATTTTAAAAGCAATGAATACGCCAATCTGATTGGAGGAAAATTTTACGAACCAAAAGAGGAAAACCCAATGATTGGTTTTCGTGGTGCTTCCCGTTATTACAGTGATTTTTATAGAAAAGGGTTTGCTTTAGAATGTGAAGCCATGAAAAAAGTGCGCAACGAAATGGGACTCCTCAATGTAAAACTGATGATTCCGTTTTGTAGAACAGTAGAAGAAGGTGAAAATGTCTTAGCGGAAATGACAAAAAATGGTTTAGTACAAGGCGTCAACGGATTACAAGTATATGTGATGATTGAAATTCCAAGTAATGTATTGATGGCTACTGAATTTGCAAAACTATTTAATGGATTTTCTATAGGATCCAATGACTTGACACAACTCACCTTAGGTTTAGATCGTGATTCAGCATTAGTCAGTTATTTGTTTAATGAGGAAAATCCAGCAGTCAAATACTTAATAAAAGAAACCATTAAAGTTGCCAAACGTTATGAAATAAAAGTGGGACTCTGTGGTCAAGCTCCCAGTGACATTCCTGAGTTTGCTGCTTTTTTAGTCCAGGAAGGAATCGACAGTATCTCCTTTAATCCAGATGCTTTGATAAAAGGAATCGAAAATATTTTAGAGGCCGAACATAAAAGCAAAAAAAATTACAAACTCAGTAAAATAGCTCTCAATGGAAACACTATTCAAAAATAAAGTAGTTATTGTAACCGGCGGCTCCTCTGGAATTGGTAAGGCGACGGCACTTGCTTTTGCAAAAAAGGGAGCAAAAATAGCTGTAGTAGACTGGAAGGAAAATAATGAAGTGATAAACCTCATCCAAGAATTAGGTGGTGAGGCACTTTTTATCAAATGTGATGTCTCCAAAGCGGAGGATGTAAAAGCAATGGTCGCCAAAACGATTGCCACATTTGGCCAATTGGATTATGCTTTCAACAACGCCGGAATTGAGGGCACATCTGCTCCTACACAAGAGTGCTCAGAAGAAAATTGGGATAAAACCATTGGTATAAACCTAAAAGGAATCTGGCTTTGTATGAAATATGAAATTCCAGAAATACGCAAACAAGGGAAAGGCGTCATTATCAATTGCTCTTCGGTCGCTGGATTAGTTGGTTTTGCAGGATTACCCGCTTATGTGGCGTCTAAACATGGCGTCGTGGGACTTACTAAAACGGCAGCTTTAGAATGCGCCACATTAGGAATCCGAATAAATGCGATTTGTCCCGGTGTAATCCAAACCCCAATGATTGATCGTCTGACTGGAAAAAATAAAGAAGCAATACAACAATTCACAGGTTTAGAACCTCTGGGTCGCTTTGGTCTTCCAGAAGAAATAGCGAATGCGGTAGTATGGATGTGCTCTGATGAAGCCTCTTTTGTAACCGGACATGCCATGTCCGTAGATGGTGGTTTTGTAGCACAATAATAGAAATAAGATTCTAAAACCAGGTCAAACTGTAATTTTTTTTATCCTAATTTAAAATTGGGTTATGGGAAATTATACCTTGAAATAGTTTTATTTCCAAAATTCCAGCACTACGATTTGAGCAAGCTGGAACTTGAAAACCTTCAGTACAATTAAAAATTTATATTTAGCAACAAACAGAAATAGTAGCTTTAAAAAATTATGGAAAATAAAATTAGCTGTCAAAGTTGTAGCATACCGCTTGACGCCACCGCATTGCAAGGAACTGATAAAAACGGTCTAAAAAGTAAGGAGTATTGTAAGTATTGTTTTGATGATGGCGCTTTCAAAAATCCAGAGATAAATTTAGAACAGATGAAAATCAACGTAAACAATAAATTGAAAAAGTTAGCAATCAATGAAGATTCCATTCAGAAAACGGTAAACAATTTACCGCTATTGAAGCGTTGGAAAAGTAGTTAATGTCAAATCCAAAGTGGTAGCTTGAAATCCTCTTTGCTTATAAAAAACCGTATGGCAATACCATTTATCGAATTCATCAGCCGACTCTTAAGCGATCCATTAATAAAAAAATTGACAGAAAATAAAAGTAGAAACAAAATAAACGCACAAACAAAGCTAACCACTTAAATCAATCAACATGGAAATCATCCCTTTTTGTCAAAGTTGCGGAATGCCACTGGCTTCAGAAGAAGTCAAAGGAACAGAAAATACGGGTCATAAAACAAGTGATTACTGTAAATATTGTTATGAAGACAGTCAATTTAAACAACCCGATATGAACTTAGAAGACATGAAAAACATGGTAAAAGTCCATATGCAGAAAAAGAAGCATCCAGATTACATGATTCAAAAAGCCATGAATCTCTTACCTGCCTTAACTCGATGGAAAAACAGCCATTTAATTATGTGAGCAATCCACTATTCGCAAGGTTGATAAGGAGAAAAGCGAACAATTTTTTATAAAGTAAAAACTATTAAAATGAAAGTATTAGTCTATAGCATCTTTGGTTTTGATAAGCCATTTATGGAAAAAGCAGCGCATGGCAATCACGAATTAGTTTTCTCAGAGGAGCATTTGGATGAAAAAACGGCAGACCTAGCCAGGGGATTTGATGCAGTTTTGCTTTCCACGTCAGATGTTGCCTCTGCAGCAGTGTTGCAAAAACTATATACTTATGGCGTAAAATATATTGCGTTGCGGGCGGTACGTTCAGATCTTATTGATCTTCCAAGAGCCAAATCTTTGGCCATGAAAGTAGCAAATGCACCTACTTATTCTCCTTATTCCGTCGCAGAACACGCCGTAGGTTTATTGTTAGCCTTAAACAGAAAACTGATTTTGGGTCAGCGGTTAATGCACATTGGTGATTATCGCATGGATCATCTGGTAGGTTTTGATCTGCATGGAAAAACAGTTGGTATCATTGGAACTGGCACAATAGGTGCTGCTTTTGCAAGGATTATGCATGGTTTTGGATGTAAAATTTTAGCTTTCGATGCTATTGAAAATAAAGAACTATTAGCTGAAATCCCATTATCTTAAGGCTCATTTGAAGCTGTTTGTGCAGTTTCAGATGTAGTCTCAGTTCATGCGCAATGGAATCATTCCTCCAAGCAAATGTTTGATAAAGCCACTTTTTCAACGTTAAAAAAAGGAATGATTTTTATCAATACCGCTCATGGAGCATTTGTAAACACCGAAGATTTAATCGAGGCAATTGAGAATAAAACTATTACAGCTGTTGGTTTAGACGTTTATGATAAGGAACACGCATTGTTTTATCAGGATCACACTGAATCTCCTATAACAGACTCGTTGTTTCTCAAATTGCGTTCTTACCCTAATGTATTAATTACCGGTCATCAGGGATTTTTGACAAAGGAAACATTGGCCGGAGTAGCAAATATAACAATTGCCAATTTAAATGCTTGGGCCTATAATGGTACTTCTGAAAATGAAATAAATGAAAAATAGCTTCCTTTTTTTTCGAAAATAAAAATAGAATGAGCCTATTTTCAACTAGATCATTTTCCTTTTTATATTGTGAACAGTAATGCTAAAACGCACCAAATGAAAGGTTCCTTTAAACTCGGAAAAATCGCTGACATTGGAATTTTTGTTCACTGGACCTTCTCATTATTGATTATGTTTATCATTTTCATTAATTACCGAGCGGGCCAGAGCGCAACTCAAATACTTTTGTCCGTTCTGTTTATTTTGAGTCTATTTGTCACTGTAATCCTGCATGAACTAGGCCACGCTTTGGCAGCAAAAAGGTACCACATAAAGACCAAAGACATCACTCTTTTGCCTATTGGAGGTTTAGCACGGCTCGAAAAAATTCCTGAAAAGCCAATTGAGGAATTGATAGTAGCTGTTGCAGGACCTTTAGTAAACATTACCTTGGCCATTATTACAGGGATATTCATAGCCATTCCCGAAACGACGGAGGAATTAATGTTGCAACTTTCAACTGGCATAAATCCGAATAATTTCTTTTTGAATTTCTTCTTAGTCAATTTTTGGCTGGCACTTTTCAACTTGATTCCTGCTTTTCCAATGGATGGAGGCCGAATTATACGCGCTGTATTGTCCTTTAAAATGCAACGGCATGTAGCGACTCGAATTGCGGCTCGAATTGGTCAATTTATAGCTTTAGGATTTATACTTTTTGGCTTTTTTACGTCACCTGTTTTAGTTTTTATTGGTATTTTTGTTATTATCGGGGCGCAGGTAGAAGCGGACTTTACTGAAACTAAATTTTTATTAAAAGGTTTTAAAGTTCATGACATTTTGATGAAACAATTTCCAAAGGTGGATGCGAATGAAACCATAAAAACGGCCGTGTCATTGGTTTTAGACAGCCAAAGCAAGAATTTTCTAATCACGGAAGCAGGTATTCCTGTTGGAACGCTGAACCGAGATCAAATTATTATGGCGCTTACAAAAAATGGAGAAAATGAATTTATTTATAATGTCATGGATCGGAATTTAGTTTTTCTTGACGGTAACTCACTTCTGGAAAATAGTTTTGAGGTGATTCAACTCAATAAATCAAGATTAATGCTCGTGATGGAAAACAATGAAGTAGCAGGAGTTTTGGATAGCGAAAATCTTATGGAATTTATTTTAATCAATGAAGTTAAAGCAAAGATAACGCATGATAAAAAGTACCGATAGCTTTACGGCTTCAAAAAATCTAGAGTTGGTTCACAGTGGCGAAGATTATTTTGCCCGTTTAGAAGCTATTATAAAACAGGCACAATTTCAAATCTACCTGCAAATGTATCTTTTTGAAAACGATACTACAGGAACAAGAATTAGTACCGCCTTAAAAGAAGCAGCTTCTAGGAAAGTTAAAATTTATGTGCTTCTGGATGGTCTAGGCTCTTTATCCTTTCCTTCTGAGCTGGTTAAAGAACTGAAAAATACTGGTATTAACATTCGTTTTTTTGCCCCTTTATTTTCAACATACACCTTTTTTATTGGCAGGAGGCTCCATTCAAAAATTGTTGTTGCTGATGCAAAAGTTGCGCTGGTTGGTGGCATAAACATCGCTGCTAAATACCATGGATCAGCAACCGAAGAACCATGGTTGGATTATGCCGTTCAACTAAAAGGGGAAATTGCTAAACCACTGCAGCAACTCTGCAGCGATATTTATTCTAAGAAAAGGCGCTTAGGAAATAAAAAAATAAAAACGGTTTTTGCTATGCAGGGAGATGCATCCGTACGCATACTCCAGAACGATTGGCTAAAGGGGAAAAATGAAATTTGTGATGGGTATATCAAAGCCATTCGGCAGGCCAAAAAAGAAATAATTATAGTAGGAAGCTATTTTCTTCCTGGGATTCGAATCATAAGAGCATTGAAAAAAGCATCAAAAAACAAAGTGACCATTAAACTGATTCTTTCTGGAAAATCAGATCTTCCAGTGACTAGACGGGCAACTTGCTTTTTATATGGTAAACTTCTCAACTACAACATTGAATTGTACGAATGGGACAAATCGGTTTTGCATGGAAAAGCGGCAGTTATTGATGGGAATTGGTCCACAATTGGCTCTTTTAACCTGAATAATTTAAGTTCGTACGGAAGTATTGAAACTAATATTGAAATAAACTCAGAATTATTTGCAGCTATGTTTCGGACCCATCTCTACGAAATCATTGCACAATGCCAATGCATCACGCGGGAATCTCTAAATACTAAAACCAATATTATCACTAAATGCATTAATTTGATTTCGTACGGTATCACGAGAATCATAGAATTAGTAGTCACTTATACGCCTCACAAACGCTTCTATAATTAAAAAAAAGAGGATTGGAATCAAAAAAGGGCGTTCTTAATAGCAACATCTTTAAAAAAGTATCCGCAGCACTCCAAACTTATAAAGTGCTAAACTAGCATAAGCATTAAGCGGAAGACATGCCTTTTCAGGGGATTTTGATTTAAAAGTAGTACTACAAAACCTCACAGAAATGATGGGAAAATCCAAATACAAATTCATCCCAAAAAAACTAAATTGATGACCCTATACATACGTCAAATTGTTACTGCGCTGTTGTCTATAAAAAACCGAAGCTAATTTTTGATAAGCACAAGTAATGGATTCGACCTCTTAATTACGTCCAGAATTTTGGGCCGAACGAGTATTGCAAACACAAAAAATAATTCACCATAAGTAAATGGATCAGCTGGTAGGAAAAATAAATTACGTTCTAAAAATCAATCTAAAAGGTACCGAATTTATAAAGTACAAAGCGCTACTTTTTGAATTGAAACACCAATAAGATTTGAGAGCCATAGAAAAACAGTTGTTTTCTTTTTGAAGAGAAAAAATTAATAGTACGGACTCCAATTTAGGATTTTTTTCATATATCTAATTGAATATAAACACTTTATTTCTATTTTCTTCTTTCAAAATTGTTTAAATTTGATATTGTAAAATAGCAACTCGAGCGATTTTTTCAACCGCACGAAGTTAAAAAAACAAAGTAACCGCAACATAAAAAACAATCTCGATGGCATTTATAGACTATTACAAAATTCTTGAAGTGGATAAAAAAGCAACCGAAGCCGAAATTAAAAAGGCGTATCGCAAACTAGCCCGTAAATACCATCCTGATTTAAATCCTAATGATAAAGAAGCCGAAAGAAAGTTCAAGGAAATTAATGAAGCAAACGAAGTATTAAGCCATTCTGAAAACCGTAAAAAATATGATGATTACGGAGAAAACTGGCAGCACGCTGAGGAATTTGAAAAATCCAAACAACAACGGCAGTATCAAGGAAATGGCCAACAAGGAGGTTATGGAGAAGGAGGATTTAGTGGTAGTGGTGACTTTTCTAATTTTTTCGAATCCATGTTTGGTGGCCGTTCCACTGCTGGTGGAAGTCGAAGAGAAGCTCAGTTTAAAGGGCAGGATTTCAGCACCGAATTGCATCTTGACCTAAAAGACGTCTATAACACGCACAAGAGAACGCTGACAATCAACGGTAAAAATATCCGAATTACCATTCCAGCTGGAGTCGAAAATGGACAGCAAATAAAAATTAGTGGTGTGGGTGGTGAAGGCGCCAGTGGAGGTCCAAAAGGCGATTTATACATCACATTTACAGTAGCCAATCACACGGAATTTAAACGTGACAAAAATAATCTTTATGCAAGTGTAGCTCTCGATTTATATACTGCACTATTAGGCGGTGAGATTACCGTTGCTACTTTTGACGGCAAAGTAAAACTGACTGTAAAACCAGGAACCCAAAACGGAACTATTGTCAAACTGAAAGGAAAAGGTTTCCCAATTTATAAAAAGGAAAGTGAATTTGGCGACTTATATATTACCTATCAAATCAAAATCCCTACTAATCTCTCCCAAAAAGAAAAAGATTTATTTATGGAACTTTCAAAATTACAAATATCATGAATACCACAAACTTAATCCCTCTATCCCTGCTTTACATGCAATACAATCTAGAAATGTCATTCTTTTTTAATTTAAATGAAATGGGTTTATTGGAAATCCTTACCGTTGATGAAACTAAATATGTCCGTCCTGAATCTGTTCATGCAATTGAAAAAATGATACGATTGCACCAAGAACTAGAGGTAAATATGCATGGAATAGATGTCATTTTAAATTTATTGGAAAAAATAGAGCGTTTACAGCATGAATTGATTTCCGTTAAGAACAGGTTGAGTTTGTATGAAAGTTAAAAATTAAATTACAATTGGAAAAAAGAAAAGAACTGTTGAAAATTCAAATGATCCCTTAGCATTTGAAAAAATACAGTCAAATAGCAATTTGAACGACGTGTATTGGATGACTTAGATAAGTAGCAAACTAAAAATTAACACTATGAAAACGATACTTTGCCCAACCGACTTTTCTTTACTGGCAGATTCTGCTATACATTATGCTGTAAAAATGGCGACCGTATTTGATGCTTCATTAATTTTATACCATTGCTTTATTCCTTTTGAAAGTGCTTTTTATCCCCTTAATTCAAGCACTCAAGAAAATTTAGATACTAAAACAATTTTAACCAACCACCTTACTGCTATCATGAATTCGATAATGGATAAAAATCCAAATCTTCCCATAACCATTCATGTGGATCAAGGTCCTGAAGGCATTAAGATTCCGAAATTTTGTAAAAAAAATAAAATAGATTTAATAGTAATGGGCACAAAAGGAGCTAATGGGTTAAAAGAAAAAATCATTGGTAGTTTTACTGCCAAGGTAATGACCAAAGCTTCCTGCCCCGTATTAGCCATTCCTGAAAAATATAAATTCAAGATCCCAAAAAAAATAACTTTTGCCTCCAATTATAATAAAAAGGACAAAAAGGTTCTCTCTCAATTACTGGAATTAAACAAG
Source organism: Flavobacterium sp. CG_9.1 (assembly GCF_015751645.1). Classification (NCBI taxonomy): domain Bacteria; kingdom Pseudomonadati; phylum Bacteroidota; class Flavobacteriia; order Flavobacteriales; family Flavobacteriaceae; genus Flavobacterium; species Flavobacterium sp. CG_9.1. Next base: position 18,196 of record NZ_JADOVC010000037.1, on the reverse strand, counting down.
CTTTTCAATGCTACCATTACCATTCTTCATGTCGACAAGGGAATCCTAGCGTTTACTGCAGATGAAGACTTTGACAATTATAAAAATACAATCCAAAACCATTTTAAAGATTTTGAATTCACTTTCAAACATAGTACAGGAGAGAACGTAGCAAAAATCATTTTAGAAGAGACAGTAGCCGATAAAACGGATCTGATTGTAATTAATCCCTTAAAAAGAAAAGGTTTTTGGAATCGTATTTTTTACTCCAGTATAACAAAAAAAACAGCCTATCTAATCGCCAAGCCTTTACTGAGCATTCCAGTGCAATAATTATCGTCATCCTGTTCCTAATTTAAGATAAATAATACAATTAAAATTCAATATAATTGGCTAGTAGTCCATCCTATTCCTATTGCCCGTTACGATAAGTAAGAAATTCAAAGATTCTAACATACTAATTATTTCCACATGAATGCTATCTATCTGGACATTCTCGGGTTTATCCTAGCCACAGCGGTAATAGTAGCAACGGGCTCACGGCTATCTAAGTATGGTGATATGATGGCCGATATGTTAGGTTGGGGAAAAATGTTTATGGGCATTGTTCTTTTGGCATCGGTAACATCTATGCCCGAACTAATGAATGGAATTAGCGCTGTGGTTTTTCTTGATGCTCCAGATCTTGCCGTTGGCGATATTGTAGGAAGCTGTGCTTTCAATATCCTTATTATTTCTATTATGGATTTATTTTACGACCATAAAAAACCACTAACATCGGTTGCCCAAACAGGTCATGTGATTGCAGCATCCTTTGGCATCATACTATTGAGTTTGGTCGCTTTTGCAATTTTAATGCCCGATATTTTTGGAACCATTTTATGGATTGGAGAATTCAGCTTACTCTTTCTTTTATTTTACGTCATAGCCATTCGCGTAATATTCTCTTATGATAAAAAAGAAAGCCATCATCGGGAAGAAAGAAAAAACACCTACACGCTAACACTAAAACAAGTCGTGCGAAGGTATATAATGAACGCACTTGTACTAATGGGAGCTGCAATGCTGCTGCCTTATTTTGGAGAACACTTGGCCGAGGCCAGTGGAATGGGACAAAGTTTTTTTGGCACTTTATTTATTGCTGCTTCTACTTCACTTCCGGAAGTAGTAGTATCCATAGCGGCCATTCGACTGGGAACCATTGATCTAGCAATTGGTAATATTTTTGGCAGTAATATTTTTAATATTGCCATTTTGACCATTGATGATATTCTATATACGAAAGGCCCTATCCTTCAATTTACTAGTCCCAACCATATTATACCAGTCCTAGGAACGATAATTATAACTGCTATTGGCATTATCGGCATCGTATTCAAGGAAGAAAAAAAATGGAAACTCGCCATAGACACTGCTCTAATAGCATTAGTGTATGTATTAATGATGATTTTATTATACTATATAAAAGATTAAAATTATGAACTGGCATTTACTCCCAATATCAGAAATAACTCAATTGCTAAATACAACTCCAAGCGGTATTGATCCAGTAGTAGCCGCTGAGCGCTTGCGCGAACAAGGAAAAAATCAAATTGAAGACACAAAAAAGAAGAGTATTTTTAAAATGATTTTATCTCAGTTTTCTGATTTCATGATTCTTATTCTTGTAGCGGCAGCTATTATTTCAGGCGTTATAGGTGATGTTACGGATACAATTATTATACTAGCTATCGTCATTATTAATGCAGCTGTAGGATTTATTCAGGAATATCGAGCAGAAAAAGCGATGGAAGCCTTAAAAAACATGGAAGCAAACCATGCTCATATTTTACGTGAAGGAAAAATGATGAGCATTCCTGCAACAGATCTCGTGGTAGGAGATGTCATAATGTTAGAAGCAGGGAATATTATTCCAGCAGATGTCCGATTTTTTGAAACGCATCAAACAAAAGTGGATGAATCAACGCTAACAGGCGAATCCAATAATGTAGAAAAAAATACAGAAGAACTTCCCGAAGGAAATTATGCCCTTGGCGACCAGACCAACATGGGTTTTAAAGGAACTTCAGTTACTAATGGGAGAGGCCTTGCTTATGTCGTGGCAACTGGAATGCAGACCGAGTTGGGCCATATTGCAAAAATGATCCAGACCGATGAAACCACCACTCCCTTGCAGAAAAGATTAGCTGCTTTTGGCAAACGATTGTCCGTAGGCATACTGTTGATTTGCACCATCATTTTTATGATTGGTTGGCTGCGTGGCGAAGCTATTTTGACTATGCTAATCACTTCTATTTCACTTGCAGTTGCTGCCATTCCTGAAGCTTTACCAGCATTAGTAACAATAGCATTAGCTTTTGGAGCTAAGAAATTGGCAAAACACAAGGCCCTTATCCGTAAGTTACCCGCTGTAGAAACATTAGGTTCTGTGACCTACATCTGCTCTGATAAAACAGGTACTTTGACCCTCAATAAAATGACTTTACAGGAATTTTATGAAACTTCGACCGCAAATTATCAGACGGTTTTTAAAGATCAAAACAGACTGCTTCACGCAATTGCTTTGAATAATGATGTATCAAAAGAAGAAAACGGAAAATGGATAGGAGATTCGACTGAGGTAGCGTTGGTCGAATATGCGTTCGATAAGAGTTTTAATCGAGGTGATTTAGAAAAAATTTATCCGCGAATTGCAGAATTACCTTTTGATTCCAAAAGAAAGTGCATGACTACAATTCATCAAATTAGTAATCCTGACGCCGATCAAAGCGCTACAATGATTGTATTAACAAAAGGAGCCGTTGATGTCTTGTTTGACAAGTTGAATGCCGATCAAAAATCACATATTCCAGAATTGGAACGTAAAGTAAATGAGATGGCTGCAAAAGGCTATCGAGTTTTGGGATATGCAATGAAAACAATTTCATCACTTCCGCAGCATTTAGATCCAGATGAAATCGAAACAGAGCTAACGCTTATTGGCTTTGTTGGGATGATCGATCCACCTCGCGAAGAAGCAAGGCAAGCCGTATCCGAGTGTAAAGAAGCGGGCATTATTCCAGTGATGATTACCGGCGACCACAAGCTTACTGCTAAAGCTATTGCTGCAAAACTGGGTATTATTTCTTCCGAGGAGGACCTAGCCCTTACTGGTTCTGAATTAGCAGTGTTAAACCAAATTGAGTTTGAAGAAATCGTGACAAAGGTTCGCGTTTATGCACGTGTTAATCCCGAACAAAAATTAAGAATCATCACTGCCTTACAATCTAAAAATCACTTTGTAGCGATGACTGGCGATGGTGTCAACGATGCTCCAGCTCTTAAAAATGCTGATATTGGCATTGCGATGGGTATCAACGGTACAGAAGTTTCCAAAGAAGCTTCGCACATGATTTTACTAGATGATAATTTTGCCACCATCGTAATTGCAGTTAAGCACGGCAGGAAAATATTCGATAATATTCTGAAATTTATAAAGTATATTATGACTGGAAATTCAGGAGAAATATGGGCTATATTTTTGGCACCGTTCTTTGTTTTACCCATACCATTACTGGCCATTCACATTCTTTGGATTAACCTAATCACAGATGGCTTGCCTGGGTTGGCCTTAGCCTCTGAACCAGCAGAAGCAAATATTATGAAACGACTGCCTAGAAATCCGAAGGAAAATATTTTCTCAAATGGAATGGCAGTGCATATTTTATGGGTAGGATTTTTAATGGGAGTAGTCACCATCGGAATGCAGGCTTATGCCATACATGTGGCGAACTCGCATTGGCAAACGATGGCATTTACCGTTCTTTGCTTTAGCCAATTGGGTCATGTAATGGTCATTCGATCTAGCCAAGATTCTATTTTTAAAATTGGTTTTTTCTCTAATAAGCCCATGATTATCGCTTTAGCAATAACGGTTTCACTTCAATTAATGATAATTTATACTCCTTTATTTAATGGGATTTTTAAAACACAACCGCTAACTTTAGGAGAATTGACCCTAACATTAGCGGTATCAAGTATTGTTTTTTGGTCGGTAGAAATAGAGAAATGGCTAAAAAACAAGAATAAATAAATCATAAGTTTTTTTATTGCGATTTATACTTTTGAAACAAAAAAAATCATAGGCCGTTCATGGCTTGTGAACTACTTTAACGACTAGTGCTAATTATAAAGCAAGGAATTCTTTTTGTTACACAATTAGGAGAAACGTTTCAAAATCGTCTTCATTTTTTTAAATTGAATTTTTATCGACAAAATCCTTTAAATAACAGACAAACAACACCTTTAAGCACTGATAATCAGACAAATAATTATGTATATTTGAGTAGCTGATTTCTGTTAAAAACTAATTCATTTGCTTATGAATACATTTTCTAAAATAACTGAATTATTCAAAGCTTTTTTACTTGAAGTTGGCGAACTCTCCTACTTCGCGGGTCGGTTTTTTCAAGAGACTTTTAAACGTCCTTTTGAATTTAAAGAGTTTTTAAGGCAGTGTTACAATATGGGAAATCGTTCTTTGCTACTTGTAGCTGTTACGGGATTTATAATTGGGTTGGTATTTACATTGCAATCTCGTCCTACATTACAGGAATTTGGCGCTGTATCCTGGATGCCTTCGATGGTTAGTATTTCGTTGATTCGAGAAATTGGTCCTATAATTACAGCATTGATTTGTGCGGGACGAATCGGTTCTGGAATTGGCGCTGAATTAGGCTCAATGCGCGTTACGGAACAAATAGATGCCATGGAAGTTTCAGGTACTAATCCTTTTAAATATTTGGTAGTTACCCGAGTATTAGCCACTACTTTTATGCTTCCTATTTTAGTTTTTTTTGGAAACGCAATCGCCATTTTTGGTTCTTTTCTGGTAGAAAATATCAAAGGGAAAGTTTCTTTTTTATTGTATTACAATCAGGTTTTTAATGCGTTGGAATATGGTGATTTAATTCCAGCAACTATAAAAACATTCTTTTTCGGTTTTGCCATTGGATTAGTGGGTTGTTACAAAGGATATTATTGCAAAAAAGGGACGGCTGGCGTAGGTTTGGCGGCTAATTCTGCTGTCGTTTTCACTTCGATGTTGCTCTTTATTATTGATTTTATTGCTGTTTTTATTACTGATATATTTTATGACTTATAACTGATTATGGATACATTACTACAAAATCAAAAATCAATCATAGAGATCAAAGACCTCCGAAAAAGCTATGGTTCTAACGCTGTTTTAGCTGGTTTTAATATGGTGCTCCGTGAAGGGGAGAATCTCGTGATTATGGGAAAATCAGGTTCTGGAAAATCTGTGATGATAAAGTGTTTGATAGGACTAGAGCAGCCTGACGGTGGCTCGATCACTGTGATGGAAAATGATATTAGTAAACTCGATCGAGAAGAACTGGATGATCTGCGAACGGAAGTTGGATTTCTTTTCCAAGGAAGTGCCCTTTACGATTCGATGACGGTCCGGGAGAATTTAGAATTTCCGTTGCGACGCCACAAAAAAAAGTTTGGTGTTATCAAGGATACTACTCCAATGGTAATGGAAGCATTAGAGAACGTTGGGCTAGCAAACACAATCAATCTAATGCCTGAAGAACTATCGGGAGGAATGAAAAGGCGAATTGCGTTAGCCCGAACTTTAATTCTGCAACCTAAAATAATTTTATATGACGAACCTACTACAGGCTTAGACCCCATAACTGCGAAAGAAATTTTGCTGCTCATGATGTCTATCCAACAAAAATACAACACCTCGGCTATAATTATCACGCATGATGTGGATTGTGCTCGAATGATTTCTAACCGTATGATTTTACTAGTGGATGGCATTAATTATATCGAAGGCACTTTTGAGGAACTATCCACTTCAAAAGATCCAAAAGTACAAGCTTTCTTTAAATAACAATAAAAATGGAAAAAACAACATCCCAAAAATTGCAACTTGGAGTTTTTGTCATAATCGGGCTATTATTGTTTATACTCGCTGTGTATTTCATTGGCGATAAAAAACAAATGTTTGGAAAAACCAATCACTTATCCGCAGTTTTTAATAATGTCAATGGCTTGCAACTAGGCAATAATGTACGTTTTTCTGGAATCAATGTGGGAACGGTACGTGGAATAGAAATGATTAACGATACCGCTATTAGAGTCGATATGCTGATTGACAAAACTATTTTTCCACTTATTCGAAAAAATGCTGTTGCTACAATAGGTTCCGATGGTTTAGTGGGAAACATGATTATTAATATCCTTCCAGGAAAAGAAGGGGCGGCCTCTTTACATCCTGGAGATCAAATTGCCACAATAAATCGAATACGAACAGAAGACATGCTCATTACTCTTGACAAGACCAACAAAAATGCAGCACTTCTTACAACAGATCTACTCAAAATAACAAATGAAATCAATCAAGGAACGGGAACTGTAGGCTTATTAATTAAAGATAGTACACTGGCAGAAGATTTAAAACAAACAATACATTATTTAAAAATTACAGGAAAAGGTAGTTCCGAATCAATCATTAAATTAAACCGACTTATTTCATCACTTGAAAATAAAAACAATGTAATTGGTGTGTTAAAAGATACCGCAGTGGCCAATACTATAAAGTCAGTAGTCCAAAATTTAAAGCAAACAAGTAGTCAAATAAATAATGTAGTAGGTAACCTCGACACAACAGTAGTCAACATCAAAGGCGGAAAAGGGGCGATCAATTACCTTTCAAACGATCCTAAATTAGTAAGGAAAATAGACTCTACAATGAATAATATTAAGGAATCTAGTTTCCGTTTAAATGAAAATCTAGAAGCCTTAAAACATAATTTTTTATTTCGTGGGTATTTTAGAAAACAGGAAAAAGCAAAATTAAAAGAACAAAAAAAGGAAGAGGAGCAAAAATAAATAGTAGCTACTAATTTGATTTTTAAACGATTTAAAAGACGGTTGAAGCATGGTTACGATAGAAAAATTAGGGATAATTATGGGGCCTACAGACAAGCCATTTGAAAATAACGGTGTGTTTAATCCTGGCATTTATCAAGAAGGAAATACAATTCACGTGTTATACCGAGCAGTAGAACATGGCAATTATTCAACCGTAGGTTATGCTAAGTTAGAGGGACCAACCAAGCTTGTTGAACGCCAGGAGCAGCCAGTAATTAGGCGCGATTTTGAATATGAAAAACACGGTATAGAAGACCCCCGCATTGTGAAAATTGAAGATACTTATTACATAACGTATACCGCTTATGACGGCGTTAATGCTATGGGAGCACTAGCTACTTCTAAAGATTTGATTCATTTCGAGAAACACGGCATTATTACACCGCATGTCAATTACAATGAATATGAAAGTTATGTGAATTGTTGTGATCATAGCAAACTCAATCCAAAATACCACCAATATTACAATCTTTTTGCACAGATAGGATTAGTGTCAGATGAATTCAGGTTGCTCAGGGATAAAGATGTCGTCCTCTTTCCAAGGAAAATAAATGGAAAGTTTGTCCTGTTACACCGCATTTGGCCAGGAATTCAAATCGTAGAATTTGAGCATTGGAAGGACTTAACCGAATCATTTTGGAGAGAATACATTATTAATTTAGTTGATTATATTGTATTAGATCCAAAAGATATTTTTGAAGTAAATTATATCGGAGCAGGTGGCCCGCCTATTGAAACGGAATACGGATGGTTGCTTATTTACCATGGTGTACAAGAAACTACTAAAGGAAAAACATACCATGCTAAAGCCGCTTTATTACAATTAGACAATCCTAAAATTGAGCTTTCAAGACTGCCCTTCCCGCTATTTTCACCAACTAAAAAATGGGAAATGGAAGGTAAAGTCAGCAATGTTGTGTTCCCCACCGGACATGCTTTATTTGGGAACGATCTTTACATTTATTATGGTGTAGGAGATAAACATATTGCTGTAGCCAAATTAGATATCAATGAATTACTTCTCGAATTGAGAAAACAACCTTAAAAATAAACTGCTATGAAATTCGAGACAGGAATAAAAATGTTAATTGTAAGCTCCTATCCGCCTAGAGAATGTGGAATAGCTACTTTTACCAATGATATTGCTAATGCGGTCAATATCGTCTTTGGAGATACGCTTCCAGTTGAAGTATGTGCTTTACAAAACAGAGAGCAGGAATTTCAATATCCTGACGAAGTTAGTTACGTCCTGCCGGTAGACTCCTTAGTTCACTACAGGTTAGTTGCCGAAAAAATAAATGAACGCAATGACATTGGATTAGTTTGTATTCAGCATGAATTTGGCCTTTTTAGAGGAGAATATGGTGATCATATCCTCTCCTTTATATTAGCCCTTAACAAACCCATTGTAACGGTTTTTCATACCGTTCTGCCTACTCCGAACGAAAAAAGAAAAAAAGTGGTCTACGCCATTACTGATTTATCAGATAAAGTCGTGGTGCTAACCAAAAATTCGAAAGAAGTCTTGGCCGCCTATTACAACTGTCAATCCTCTAAAATTATGGTTATTCCTCATGGCAATCACACTGTACTTTGGGAACAAAAAAAAATACTTAAAAATAGATACGGGTTTAAGAATAAGATTGTTTTGTCAACCTTTGGGTTAATAAGCGAAAATAAAGGAATAGAAACCGTATTGCATGCATTGCCAGAAATTGTGGCGCATCATCCCGAAGTTATCTATTTAATCATAGGAAAAACGCATCCAGAAATTTTAAAAAGAGAGGGCGAGAAGTACCGTCATACCCTGCAATCTATTGTAAAAGATAAACATTTAGATAACAATGTGATTTTCATAAACGAGTATCTTAAATTACAACAGTTACTCGAATTTTTAACGTTATCCGAAATTTATTTATTCAGTTCCAAAGATCCAAATCAAACCGTAAGCGGGACTTTTGCCTATGCTATGAGTAGCGGATGTGCCGTCATTTCAACTCCTATACCACATGCTGTTGAGTCCTTAGGAAATGGCAATGGAATTTTATTAAAAAGTTTTGATAATCCAAAAGAATTTCAAAAAGCAATAGGCTATCTAATTGAAAATAAAGAACAAAGATTAACCATGGGTAAAAACGCTTTTTCAATGGCTCGCGCTACCAATTGGGAAAATATAGCCATACAATACCGTCTTTTATTTGATCAATTAACAAATCGAGAAGATGATTTACGATTTAATTTTCCCCCAATAAAATTAGATCATATCAAAAAACTGACTACCGATTTTGGAATTCTCCAGTTTTCAAAATTTAGCCAGCCCGACCCTGAATCTGGATATACGTTAGATGACAATGCCAGAGCCTTAATTAATATTGTCCTGTACGACAAAGCCTTTCCATCTGATGAAAATTTAAAATTAGCCTTTACGTATTTGAATTTTATAGAAGGAATACAGCGAAATGATGGCTGGTTTGACAATTACAAAGATTACAACCATGAACTTACCCAGCAAAACGGAGAGGTAAATCTTGAGGACGCTAATGGTAGGGCTTTATGGAGCTTAGGAACCGTTATCTCCCATAGACAATATTTGCCGCTGGAAATGATTTACAGGGCAGTAAAATGCTGGGACAGGGCCATTAAAAAGATTGATAATTTCAAATCTCCAAGAGCTATTGCCTACGCATTAAAAGGATTGTACCTCTACCATGAAACCTACAAAGACGAAGAAATCAAAAATCATATTGAGAAACTGGCCGATGAACTTTTGCGACATTACAACATCAACTCTGCAGAGGACTGGTGCTGGTATGAAGATTATATGACCTATGCTAATAATGTATTACCTGAGGCCATGATGTATAGTTATTTAGTCACAAAAAAATCGAAGTATAAAAAAATTGCAATTATAACCTTCGATTTTTTACTCTCCCATTATTTTATGAAAGGACAATTGAAAGTAATATCAAACAGAGGTTGGTTCAAGAAACAAAATGAACGAAAATTTTATGGCGAGCAGCCGATCGAAGTGGCTACAACAATTATTGCCTTGGACTTTTTTTATGAACTGACACAAAATACAAAATATAAAGATCAATTAAAACTCGCTTTTATATGGTTTTTAGGAAACAACCATCTGAAACAAATTATGTATAATCCTGAAAATGGTGCTTCTTATGATGGCCTAGAAGACACGCACATCAATATAAACCAAGGGGCTGAATCCACCTTGTGCTTCTTTAAAGCGCGCTTGATTATGGAAAAATACGCTTGACTGGAATCAGATGGACAAATGAGCAAAAAACGGTGTTCAAATAATAGATAAATTAGCCCTAATAACTTCTTATAGAACAATTACATTATAAATACAAGCTGTTAAGGTTCCTGTTTTTATTAAATCATACGATTATGCAGTTGATAATAAAAAGTAGCACAACTTAAATTTATACATTTATTTTTAAATGGTTTTCAAAGCATCAATGAGCAAATTAATGTCTTCGCGTGTGTTACTATGACTAAAAGAAATACGCAGGCTGGGTTTCTTTAAATCCTCATCAGACAGGATTTCAGCTAAAACGTGAGAAGGTTTTACACTTCCAGATTGGCAGGCGCTTCCTCTAGAAACTGCAATTCCTTTCATATCCAAATGAAAGAGGATCATCGCTGTTTTATCCGCTGCAAAAGGCAATAAAACATTCAAAACTGTATAAAATCCATCGACACCTCCATTAATTGAAAAAGAAGGAAATTCAATTTCAAGTTGCGAAATAAGATAGTTTTTTAATTCTAAAATATGGATTCGTTCCATTTCTAACTTACTATAGGAAACTTCTAAGGCTTTTGCCATTCCAGCGATTTGATGTAAGGCCTCTGTTCCTGCCCGAAGTCCTTTTTCCTGTTCGCCACCAAAGAATAAAGGTTGTAATCCTGAATTTTTTCGAATAAAAGCAAAACCAACTCCTTTTGGCCCATGAAATTTATGTGCGCTAGCCACGATAAAATCAACCGATAGGTTTTGCAAATCAATAGCTGTTTTACCAACTGACTGCACGGTATCCGAATGAAATAATGCACTATGCTCCTTGCAAATACGTCCAACACGTTCTAAGTCTAAAATAGTTCCTGTTTCATTATTTACATGCATTAAGCTCACCAAGGTTTTAGTTTCGTGCGAAAGCAATTCTACCAAATTAGTGATATCAATCTCACCGTTAGGCTTTATCGCCACATAATCAATCTGAATTCCAAACTCTTTTTCTAAAACTAATGCGGTATGCAATACTGCATGATGCTCTATTTTACTTGTAATGATACGCTTTACTTTCAAATCTTTCACTGCGGAACGAAGAATCCAATTATTAGCTTCAGTACCACAGGAAGTAAAGATAATTTCCTGAGCCGTAGCACCTAAATTTTTAGCTATTGCCTTTCTAGAAAGCTCTAAGATATTTTTAGCAGAACGACCCAGGCTATGCGTTGACGATGGATTTCCATAATCCTCCGTTAACACCTTGGTCATTTCTTGAATTACTTCTGGACGAAGAGCTGTTGTAGAAGCGTTATCGAGATATACTTTTTTCATTTTATTTAAAATTGTAAAATTATTTTTAACCTTCCATTTCTGTTGCCACAGCTGTTGGTTTCTTGGAAAATAGTACCTTTTCATTAAACACCACTATCGAAATTAAAATCAGAAAATAAGAAAATAATTGGAGGAAATTTACTTGCTCATTATAGTAAAAAAGGGCCAGTAAAAAATTAATAATCGGATTAATATAAATCATAATTCCCACTGCAGAAGAGTTAATTCCTTTGAGAGCATACAGATTTAAAAACAATGGAATAATGGTAAAAAATACCACAATCATGAACATACAAATATAAAATAAAGGTTCCGTGGGAATTGCTCCTCTGTATTTTGGATAAAAAGGCAAGAGTACAAGTGCAGTAAAAATCAATTGTATGGTTAGACCTAGAAATTTATCCAAATCGTTATTTTTACGTTGGCTCACTAAATACAGTGCGTAAGTAGCAGCGGTAATAAGGCTGTAAAAAATATCCTGAAAATGGTTGAATGACAACAAAATACAACTAAAAAAACTGATACCTACAGCAATCCATTGCCATTTACTCAATGTTTCTTTCAATATATAAAAGGCAAAAACTGTAGTTACAATAGGACATATCAAATAGGCCAATGATGCCGCATTAACACTAACATGATTCATCACATAAATGTAAACAAACCAGTTTGAAGAGAGGAATACGCCACCACCCAATGTCAATAACACAACTTTTTTTTGTTGTTTTGAAGAGATCTTTTTAAAGTGATTCCAGTTTTCTCTTAGTACTCTTCTCCGGAAAACTACATTTATGAGTACCATTGTAATCGCACTAAAAAAAACGCGATAAAAAAAAATGTCCAAGGACGGATACTGATGTAAGGGCTTTAAAGCAAAACTAAAAAAACCCCAAACAAAAAAAGCTAAAAAAGCAGCCGAATAATATTTATTAAGTCTCATGAACCGTCTTATATGGGTACAAATATACTGATTTCTATCGGCTTTAGAATAGTACAATTCAATCCAAAATTGAAAAGAAAAGAGTGAATTGATTCCCCTACTTTGAAAATCAAAAAACACAATATGTTGTTAAATACGGTATTTTTAACCGGTATTGTATTTGGTATAAATTAAAAATTCTATTTTTGTTAGAAATTTTATAAAAATGAAAAGAGTTCTAAGCGTATTGGTTTTTGCCCTGTTTTTAATTGGTTGCGATGATGGAAATTTAATTCAAGAAGATATCAATTTTGAAGATGTTGCCGCACAAAAATGCGCCTCAAATACTATCATTTATAAAGTAAAAGACAGCGAAGCTCTTCTTTTTGATGCCACAGGAATCAACTTTCCTGCTGAAACCTCTACCCAGAAATTAGAGATTAATAGTACGAATAGAGTAATTTATCGCTTTTATAATGGTACTGTAACTGCTGCTACTTTATGCGAAACAATCCCTCCAGCAACCCCAGTAGTAACTGATCAATGGACGGCTACTGGTGGAACAATAGTCATAAATACTACCGCCCAAAAAACTAGAAATGAAACAGAAAACAGTTCTAAAATTACAGGTTATAATCATAATATTACTTTTAAAAACATCACTTTTGATAAAGGAAATGGCATCCAAGTTTATGAAACTTTTGCCTTTGGTGACTACATCCTGAACACAACAGGTTTGCCTTTTGCTTTTACTAAAGTGTTAAAGCAATGTCCAAATTCTAAACAACTATATGATAAAAATAGTAGCGAAGCGCTGATTCTAGACATTGATCCCACTTTGATTACTAATGAAGCTACTCCAATAAACACACCAAGAACCGCCTTAATTAGTGACACTAAAAATAAACTTACCTATCGATTATTCTCTGGTTTGTTGACTGATGATTACTTTTGCAATACCGTTTATCCCTCTACTCCTGTAGTCCTTGAAGAATGGATTGCAGTAGCTGGAGTTGCAAATATCAGCGGTAGGATTGAAGTGACAACTACCAGTTTTGGGAACGGTTTTAAACATACGGTGATCCTTAAAAATGTAAAAATGAAGAAAGGAAACAGCGATTTTCTTTTGGGTGATAATTATATTTACGGTGAATTATTGACTACCAATTAATGTTGAATTAGACATAAATTAAACGTCCAAATCAATCGTTTTTTAGTCCAACAAAAATCCCGATTTCGAGTCTGTTTTCTAATGAGAATTGACTTGAAATCGGTATTTTTTTTCGATTTGCATTAACTGAAAAGGAAATTACATCGCACTTTGTTTGATAAAAACTTCTGTTGCACCTTGACCATATTTTTGATAATTACCTTCCGCAAAAGCAATATTATCATAACGACCTAGTAGGAAATCCAGTTCTGCTTTTAAGACTCCTTCACCAACTCCATGGATGAAAACAATCTTAGGAATCCGATTTCTAATGGCAAATTCTATATGCCGTTTTGCCGTTTCTGTCTGTAAGGTTAGAATATCATAGTTTGACATTCCCCGTTTATTAGGCACTAGTTTTTCGATGTGTAAATCAAACTCTGGAGCCGGAATTTCATGTTTTGATTTTTTTTCCTTTACAAAACTTCGTGCTTTTGGGATCTCTTTTTCTTTAGAAATCTCACTTACATTTACTCTTCTAATTGAATCCATTAAATTACTGGTATCTTGTACTTTAAGTAATTCCTTGACAAAAAATGTCATCATGAATCCATCTGCTGTTTCGATGGTAACTTGGTCTCCATTCATGGACAATACAACGCCATCAATAGCTTCATCAAGTACTGAAACTTTATCTCCTTTATTAAACATTTTCGTCTTCTTTATCTTGATTTTTACTAGGTGTTTTGGCACTCAACTGCATCATTCCCATCATGAAAATCACAATAGCAACAACCATGATGTACACATTTTTTTCTGCACTGACTTGCTCGTATAAAGCAACAATGATGGCAACAATCATTACGGGAATTATAAACTTCTTCATCTTTTAGAATATCAGATTCCAAAAGTAATGAATTTAAAATTACCTACTTATTTTTTCAAACGTTACTTATTTTTTTGTAAAATTGTAAAAAATAAAACCCTTGGATTTAGAAAAATATATGCTCCCGTGTTTAAGCAAAACCCTCTTTGGGATGGAGTGTTTGGGATGCGGTTTTCAGAGGGGTTTTTTACTGTTAGTACAAGGTGATTTTTCCGGCGCTTTCAAGATGTATCCAGCCCTTTTTACGACCTTATTATTTCTGGGAATTGTTGGTTTGAATTTGATTGACAACAATAGAAATTACAGAAAATGGATTATTACCTCCGCTATCTTAAATGGTATTTTTATGATTGGAGGTTATTTTTTTAAACACTATTATTCGCTTTATTTCTGACTTTTTCCCTTCAAAAAATTATTTAATTCTTGACAGAATATCATTCATCATTTCGATTTGGACTTTCTGAATTTCTATTAATTCTTCTTGCTGATGCATAATCAAATGATCTAGTTTTTCATGAAGCATTCGGATTTCAAGTTCTGATTTGAGATTAATCATATAATCTTTTTTGGCTCTTTCCCGATCCTTTTCTTCTTGACGATTCTGGCTCATCATAATTACTGGAGCTTGAAGTGCGGCCAAACAAGATAAAATTAAATTCAATAAAATAAAAGGATAAGGATCAAACCCTTTATTCAGCAAAATATAAATATTTGCTAAAATCCAAAGCATAATAAATACCCCAAAAAGAATAATAAATTTCCAGCTTCCGCCAAAACCTGCCACCTGATCTGCTACTTTTTGACCTACTGTGCGAGCACCTAATTCGTCTTCAACGCCACTCACCAATGATTTGTCTTCGCTCAAAGAATTAATAACCTTAGCCTCCAGATTGGACAACTCTCCTATTTCAACTAGCAAATAATTTGAAATGTATTTCTCTCGATACATATTCAGCTCCTCAATTGCTAAAAATTTAGTTTTATCAAAATCAGGAAAATCATTTTCTATAAGTGCCAATATGGGATTTCGGATTGTTTTTGCCGAAACTTTATCAGCAAGTGGGAATTCTTTCTTAGAAATATCACTAATAAAAGTCAAATTACTTTTCATGGATTGTTATTTATTGGCTAATTTAAAAAAAATACTTTCATTAAAACTACTAATTGGCCCTCGTAGATTATAAAAGAACACAAATACAATTTCACTCTCCTTTTCGAACAATTCGAAGAACTTTGATCCTTTTATGTAACAAAAGTGCCTCCATAAACAAGATCGCTTTCTGTTTTTGAAGGAAATAATTCAAAATAGTTCAATATCTTTGTATTTCACTACAAAACAAATCCGAATGTCATCGCATTACAACTATATTCCTTTCTGCTATACTTGGTGCTATTTTTAAAAAAGGGAGCTATAAAAGCATTCAGAAGTAACAATTACGCATTCTAATTCAAATTTAAAATAAAAAATAGCATGAAATCATTCAAAATATTAGACCTTATTGGTAATACACCTTTGGTAGAATCTACTAATTTGGTACAAAATAAAAACGTAAAACTTTTACTGAAACTGGAAGGAAATAATCCGGGAGGCAGTTTAAAAGACCGAGCGGCGTACAATATGATCAAATCAGCACTAGAAAGAGGAGATATAAAAAAAGGAGATAAGCTGATTGAGGCTACAAGCGGCAACACGGGGATTGCATTAGCAATGATAGCCAAATTATTCAATATCGAAATCGAATTGGTACTTCCAGAAGACTCTACTAAGGAACGCACCCAAACCATGCGCGCTTATGGCGCTACAGTGATTTTAACGCCCGCTGCAACAGGAATTATTGGTTCTAGAGATTATGCTGACAAAAAAGTAGCCGAAGGCGGCTATATTATGCTCAATCAGTTTGCCAATGATGACAACTGGAAAGCACATTACAAAACAACAGGTCCAGAAATATGGACCGATACGGAAGGAACCGTGACTCATTTTGTCTCCGCAATGGGAACTACAGGAACCATTATAGGAACCTCTACCTATTTAAAAGAAAAAAATCCAGCGATTCAAATTGTAGGAGCACAACCTAGCGATGGCTCGCAAATTCCAGGAATTAGAAAATGGCCACAAGAATATTTGCCAAAAATATTTGATTCCTCAAAAGTCGATGTCATAATTGAAGTTTCAGAAAAAGAAGCTCGGGCAATGACCAAACGTTTGGCACTTGAAGAAGGCATTTTTGCAGGGATGAGCAGTGGCGGTTCTGTTGCTGCAGCAGTAAAAATAGCCAACACTTTAGAATCTGGCGTGATTGTAGCCATTATTTGTGATCGTGGCGATCGCTATTTATCCTCTGATTTGTTTGATTAATTTAACTTTTTAAAATCAACCTTCTTTACTCTAGCTTTCAAAGAAGCAAAAAAAGTTTGATTCGGTTGCATTTGGCGCATCCTAATTTTATTTTGAAATTTTAAATCCAAGGACAAATGAAAAAAATTCAATTCCTTTATAGTATCTTATTTTTATCAATCATTATGGGAGGAAAAGCACAAGCGCAGGACTGGCCGAATTTAAGCAAATATCAAGAGGAGAATGCACAGCTGCAACCAGTAGCGCCTGGAGAAAAGAGAATAGTTTTTATGGGCGATTCTATAACAGAGTTTTGGAGCACCATTGATTCTGAATATTTTACAGGAAAACCATACCTTAATCGCGGTATTAGTGGCCAAACAACTCCGCAAATGCTCATCCGCTTTAGAGCTGATGTGATTGATTTAAAACCTAGCGCAGTAGTTATTTTAGCAGGAATAAATGACATTGCAGGCAATACGGGTCCAGTAACATTGCAAATGATTACAAATAATATTGTCTCAATGGTTGAGTTGGCACATGTAAATCAAATTAAAGTGATTTTATGCTCCGTGCTACCTGCTTATGATTTCCCTTGGAAACCCAATCAAAATCCAGCTCAAAAAGTAGTGGATCTCAATAAAATGATAAAAAAGTACGCTGAAGCGAAAGGTATTCTATATCTTGATTACTTTTCGGCCATGAGAGATGAACGCGATGGACTAAAAAGTGCTTATTCCGGTGATGGTGTGCACCCTAACAAATTGGGTTATCAGGTTATGGCTCCGCTTGCTGAAAAAGCAATCAAAGAAGTTTTAGTAGAGAAATAATGGGATATACAAAAGCAAAAAGGCTCGATTTAAATCGAGCCTTTTTGCTTTGAGGAATTTTTATTTCCTTATGCTAAAGTAGCCGTAGTAGAAATTGCGGCATTCAGCACCTTGGAGATAGGACAATTTTTTTCTGCCTTAGTCACTAATTGTTGAAAAGCATCTTCTGCTATTCCGCTAACCTTTGCTGTAACCGTTAATTGTGAAGTCAAAATGGTTCCATCGACCAAATCAATATCGCATTTGGTTTCAATACTTTCAATTTCAAAACCAGCTTCCGTAATATAGGCTGAAAGTTGCATCGTAAAGCAACCTGAATGTGCGGCCGCAATCAGTTCTTCCGGGTTTGTCCCTACTCCTTCTTCAAAACGGGATTTGAATGAATATTGTGTATCGCTTAATGTAGTACTTTGTGTCGTCAATTTTCCGGCTCCTTCTTTGAGTGAACCATTCCAGACTGCGGTTGCATTTCTTTTCATATGTGTTTTGTTTGTTGTTTTTTAAAAAAAAGGCAATAATTAGTTAATGAAAGTCTAATTTCATTACTTGTAAATTGATGTTTAATTT
>NZ_JADOVC010000036.1:0-38301 GCF_015751645.1 Flavobacterium sp. CG_9.1 | reverse complement strand
AATCTTATAATTTACAAAATACCGGTCTCTTTTCCTAATACTTACCTCGTATTTTACTGACTAACAGCGAAATATAATTTTTGTCATGTACTGAAACTTTCTCCACAAAATTTCTGCAATCATTTAAAATACTGCCGGGAAAATAAAATCAACATAAAAGATCTGAACCTGGATTTAAAATCAAAAATAAATACTTTCTTAAGTAATGGAAATTACTACTATGCAGGGGAAATAATAGAAAACTTTTTCAGCAAGGATTTAATAACCCTAAAAGAATTTCTAAATTATAATTTTGAAAACAACAAAGAAACCAATCGATTTCTCTATGATTGTATTATGGAACTGTTGACAAAAGAAAACAAGGAGGATATTGCCAAAGCCTTTTTGACTCAGGAATATTTGAGCCTAATAGCCAATGATATTTATACCGAAAAGGAAATCATAAGAAAGCTGATCAGCTTAAATTATGACGATGCTTTTGAAAAATATTATAATTTAATACACAATCAGATTGATCATAATGTAAAAGGAGAGTTTGTATTCAGAAATCAAGAATGGCAAAATTTTAGCCAATCAAAGGCATTAGTAAGTCTGGTCAGCACTTTTGATTTATGCCTATCCACTCCAAATATTGAGGAATTATTCGGTGATCATTATTCACCTGTAAGAATCTGTTCAGAAACTATAGTAAGTATTTGCAAAACAAATGATGAATTAATCTGTACAAAAACATTAGAACTTCTTTACGGAATAGACTCTGAGAAACTTAAAGTACAAAATCTGGATTTGTTCTACTTAAACAAAATAAAAAACGATATAAAAGAATTATATTATAATCACAAATCAAAGCCATATAAAATCGCAGAAGTATTAAAAATATTAGATGATAACAAATATTTGTTTATCGTCTAAAAAAGCCATAAAACTAAAGCTGATGCATCTGTGTAGGTAGAGCTGTTTAATAAGGTAATTTCGCACCTTATTTTATTTGATTAATTTTATAATTACTTTAAATTTATAACAAGTAAGATACAAATAATAACTTAAAATACAAATTACACCATTTAGATTTAAAAACCAACAGTGTTATAAGAAAGTCCAAAGTATCCAATAAATTTAGGATTGTCAGACTTTTCATTAACTAATTAGTCAATCTTTTATGCAAGCTAAAAACAACAAAGTAACAACTTTTAATATAATAGAAGATTTAGATACCCTATTAAAAAAAAGGAATGGTGGAGCCATAAATTTCCGAGGCGTTCAGTATCAGGTTCTGTACACCTGCCATCTCATTCTTAAAAATCTATATGACGACACTGGAAATGAAAGTATAACACTTGAGGGGCTTGAAGACCTAGATCACAAGCAAATAAAATTAACAGTAAGTACTTCGGAGTTTATACAGTTAAAATCTTCTGATAATAAATTAAACGCTGGTGACTTTTGGACTATGGGTGTCCTGCAGAATTTTCTCCAAGTATATGTAGCAGACAGCTCAAGTAAATTTAAACTCGTCTACAATTTCAAAGTAGCAGACGGTGCTTTAAGACATCTATTTGAAAAGAAACTCACAGCAAACTCACTACAGCATTGGCAATTAAAATTAAATGGTTATTATAATACTCCATTTGATTTACAAGCTTTTTTTGATAATATTTCATTCGAAAAAATTTCATTTGATGAAATTTCAAACAGTATTACAAAACTTTTATTTAAACATTGGAATATTAATATCGGTACTGAAAGACAATTTGTAAATGCCTTAATAAATAACGTTTTACAATGGTCTAAAGAACGCAAAAATATCAACCATTTAAATGTGCTTAGTCTTTTTGAAGATGTAAAGGAATCGTACTCCAAAGCAGTAAAAAATGAAGCGGTAAAAAATAACTGGATTGAACATGTTGATTATTCCAATGCCCCCACTTCTGACTTACTAAGCTATTATGACGGTAAAGCTGCTAAACCTTATCATATATCAAATGGCCTGCCAATTCAAAGAAAATTTTGGGAGAAAAAAATTATTGAAGCTATAAAAACTAATGATGCTGTTATTATACGATCTTCAAGTGGACAAGGAAAATCAACTTTAGCATGGCAGGTTGGCTATATTCTTAAGGAGAAGTATAATATTTATCAGCTCCATAGCTCAAAAACCTGGGAGCAGGCCAATTCAACTATGGAATTCCTTCAATCAAGAGTTGCACTGGGAGAGTTCCCAATTATAATTATAGATGGTTTAGATATTGAAGTGGAAAACTGGCAGATGTTGATTCAGCGTAAATCATTATTACCAGTTCGCTATGTTATCACATCACGTCATGAAGATTGGTCAAGATACGGAGCCGATATTTCCACTATAAGTCTCCAACCAGTAGACATCAGCATTGGTAAAGAAGAAGCCGAAGATATCTATAATCAATTCAAACAAAAAGGAAAGCTCCATAATGAAATTAAGAACTGGCAACCTATATGGGAACAGGTCTTTGAAAAAGGTCTTTTAATTGAATATACTTATTTACTGACACGTGGCGAAATGATAAAGGAACGTCTTGCTACACAAATTAAAAAACTAAAAGATGACAGAAGTCCTGCTGCTAAAACTGAAATACTTCGAATCGTATCTGCGGCTGATTGTCTTCAACTAAAAATAGGAACTAAAAATCTAATTCATCACATTGACACGTCTGTTACTTTTTCTAATCAGGATCGTGGCGAGGTCTTGCGTGAACTTCAAAATGAATATTTTCTTAATTTTGATAATAAAAATATTGAAGGGCTCCACCCTATCCGTTCTTCTCATTTACTTGAACTTTTACACAGCACAATTCCACTTTCTGATACTTTTATTACTCTTTATAAACTATTAGATGAGCAGGACAGACAGAATTTCTTTCAAAATGTTCCATTATTGCTTGGAAAAGATGCATGCAAAGAATTTTATAACAATATTTCTGAAGTTTTAGGGCATGGTTCCTATATGGATATGGTTTACGCATTAAATGGAGTTTCACACGCTGCACCCCAGAAATACTGGCTCCAGAATAAGGAAAAATTTGATCAGGCATTTAATACAGGCGGATTGGACTTATTCCTTATGCATACTATCCCTGGCAAAAAAATTGACACTTTTGATGAGCTTTTAAAAATTATGCCAAGTCAATTTACAGAAAATATTTCAAAACAAGCCGAACTCGTTAAAGCGCTGCCTGAATACAGTTTTGAAGACAGTGACATCAGTATTTTAGCAACAGCTTTATTACCAAAAATTAATAACTCTTTCTCATCCAAATCATCCTATACAGGTACTGGCCAGTTAGCAAAATGGTATAATAAAATAGGGTTAAAATTACTATTTCCATTTGACATAAAATTTCTTTCCGAAGCATTAAGAAATATGTCTATTACAGAAACAAAGGCACTTTTTCAATTTATGCATCTATCTAATCCAATTGCTTACAAAAGGTTTATTCAAGAAAATAAGCAATCTGTTATAAACTATCTTAGAAAATCAACTGATTCTATAAGTATTACTGAAAAGGGCAACAATATTAATATTGAATATATTTATGATACGGAAGCAGGTTTGCCTAGTAACGAAGAGAGTGTAAAAAGAATAGAAAGTGTGTATGCTCTTCTACCATTATATCAAAAATATAATACCAAAGCAATAATACTTCCTTTTCCAACGGAGCAAATGATTAGTATTATTAAAAGCGATGCCAACAAAAGTATGAGCCCAGAATATATTCCAGATTCATCTGAATCGTCATACAGCAACATTTGGATTGATACAATTAGCAGGAACTATGATGAAAACTCTGCATTTCAATGGCAAAATAAAATTTTGGAAATACGGAAAATTGCAATTGAATGGTCTAAAAGTATTGTCCGAATTATTGAGTCCATTTTAGAAGGAAATCCAAATAAAAGAAATAATGAAGTTCAAACATTTTCAGCATTAAGAGAAAAATTAGGCAAGTCAATGGTGCCAATGAAGCCTTATCCACGATACAATAATACTTCATTAAGTATAGAAAACAGAAAGAAATTTGAAAAATTAATTAATAGCTGGATAGCTGTAGTGCAAATTCCAGTGATATTGACCACCCAATTCCAATTTAAAGTGAGCACCTGATTCCAATTCAAAATGACCACCCAATTCCGGAGCAAAATGACCACCCCATTTTTCATTAAAAACTACTCTTTTTCATCTGTTAATTAGTATTCAAATATACCTAAATATTACCCTTTGTTTATCCCTCTTTTTTTTCTCATAGATTCTCCATGTAATTCGAGTCGATGAGATTGATGTATCAGCCTATCCAAAATGGCATCAGCTATGGTTTTTTCTCCAATGATGTCATACCAGCCTTGCACTGGGATTTGTGAGGTTACAATAATAGAACCGTTATTATGCCTGTCTTCAATGATCTCTAAAAGGGTAATTCGGTTACTGCTATCCAAAGCTTGGAGTCCAAAATCGTCTAATATAATAACATCTTGCCGTTCAATTTTGGCCAATTCTCTCAGGTAAGAACCATCTGCTTTGGCCATTTTTAATTTAGCAAACAGCTTCGAAGTATTAAAATAACTTACTTTAAAACCTTGGATACAGGCTTGATAACCTAATGCGGTGCCTAAATAACTTTTGCCTACACCAGTGCTTCCCGTGATTAAAATGTTTTCATTTTTTTCGACAAATTCGCATTCTGCCAGTCGTAGTATGGTGTTTCGATCCAGATTACGGGTTTGGTCAAAATTGATACTTTCAATATTTGATTTGTAATGGAATCGGGCATTGGTGATACTGCGGGCAATACGCCGATTGTGCCTTTCATCCCATTCAGCATCAATAAGCATCGATACAAACTGATCGAGTGTGTAATGGTCGGTTTTTCCGCTTTCAATGGCAGTTTTAAAAGCATTATGCATGCCGTAAAGCTTCATTTGTTTCATTTTTGTTGCTGTAGATTCATTCATGATTACTGTGTTTTAATTTAATTATAATAGTGTTTTCCTCTGATATTACCGTGAATAGGGAGTTCTTGCTCGGGTTCTTGTTCAAAGCCAATATGATCTAAGTTGTTTTCTAAAATATTTTGAATGGTCTTAAAATTGTAAATTTTAAAATCAAGTGCCCGTTTACAGGCATTTATTAATCGTTCTTTCCCTACCTTTTTTTCGAAGTTTAATATTCCTAAGCAACTTTTATAGGCCTGTTCAGGATGGTTTCTACTTTCAATTATTTGCATAATATATTCTGCTACTGACTCGTCAATATTACTGGCCCAATCAATGAAGCGGGCAGCACTCCACTGGGCTACAAACTGATGCGTGCTAGCCATATGTTCCGGGATTGTGGTATAGATATACGGTTTGTAATTCCTTGGATGGATGGCTATTCGATTGTATTTATGATAGATCTCTACCGTTGATTTGGTATACAATAGTTTCGCTTTTTTCTTGACGTATTGATAGGGAACACTGTAGTAATTTTTGTCCTGACTTAATTGAACATGTCCGTTTTGCATCACTGTTGCAAAGGATTGGTATTTGATTTCAAAGCGTTCTTGTGGTAATGGACTTAGTTTTTGTTGCTCATCTTCTAAAAATAATTCTATACGAGAGTACGGGCGTCCTGTGAGTTTTCGACTGTTATGAGCATCTAATAAATCCCATATTTGCTGGTTTAATTCTTCCAGAGAAAAGGATTTAGTTTCTTTTAGATTTACATAAATCCTTCGATACAATATCTTGACAGCTCCTTCGACCAATGACTTATCTCTTGGTTTATAAGCCCTGGCAGGCAAGATTGTAGTCTGGTAATGCTCGGCTAAATCAGCCAAGGTTTCATTAATTGTGGGTTCAAAACGACTGCTTTTTATCACTGCAGATTTTAAATTATCCGGAACAATTGCCGCAGGAGTGCCTTCAAAGAAACGCATAGCATTTTCTACCGATGTAACAAAATCTTCCTTTTGTTGGCTCATAGAAGCTTCTGCATAGGTATATTGACTGGCTCCCAATATGGCTACAAAAAACTGTACTTCTTTGATTTCTCCCGTGTCTTTATCAATAATGGAGAGTGTTTTTCCAGCATAATCCACATACATTTTATCACCCGATTTGTGGTTAATGTGCATCACTGGATTGACTCGTTTGCTCCATGTTTTGTAGTGATGTCCAAATTGCGAGCTCCTGTAACCATTAGGATTTAGGGCAATATATTGCTCCCACATGTGCTGTATGGTAACGCCAACTTTTTTTAGTTCGCGTTCCATTTTAGGAAAAAAATCATAAAGAATCAGCAGTTTGGGACTGATTGATTCCACGGTAGTGTGTGAGAACAAAAGTTCTAACTCAGCATCTGTTTTTTCATTAATTACTTCAAAACTTAATCCTAGCACTTCAAATAAAGAAATATACTTCTTTACTGTATTCCTGGAAAGAGATAAGTACTTACTTATGAATAACTTACTTTTCCCGTTACAGTAGAATTTAATTGCTTTTCTAATTTTACTCATGTCTGTTATTTTGTTTGCCATAATCCGTGTTTTTTTAAACGAATGTATGGTGCTAACAACATGAAAAAGTCAGTAGTTTTTAATGTCCAATTTTACCTCAAATTCAGGTGGTCAATTTGAACTGGAAAGTGGTGGTCAGTTTGCTCCGAAACTGGTGGTCAATTTGCACTGGAATTGGGTGGTCAATTTGACCGGTTTTTCCAGTTTCCTTTTACAGGACTTGCATCTCCAATCAGATGACTGAAATAACTGTTGAAAAAATACTCTTCCCATTGTTGTATGAACTCCTCCAAAAGACAATCCGTTTTTATACTAATCAATACAGTGCCCATACAAACCTTACCATCTGTATATAAATTAAAAAAGGGCGCATGGAATAAGGAAGTCTGTTCATTTATTTCGGAGTCTGTGTCCATTGCATAAATGTATAAGGTATTTTTGGAGGCTTTCCAGAGCAAGGGTGGTACAAATGCTTTGCCGTTTGTAATGGCTAAACTGTCCACGAAAAACAAATTTACTTTTTGTGCAGGCGTGTACCAAATCGCATAGCCATCATGGTCGGGATTAATATACAGCACTTTTTTAGGAAGCAATCCCAATGGCTTTAAAAATTTGCATGCAAGTTCGTCAGAAGTGTCCAACGCAGTTGCGAGATCAGCACTTTCTTTACCGTTTAAAGGATGCGCATTGATAGGATAGCCATTTTTGTCCATGTCATAGGCTTCTACATAAATAGTTTTGTCAGTATTATTTTTCTGATAGATTACAAAGGCTTTTACTGGATGGTATAATGCTCCGAATAGTGTGGTTATATCTTTCATGGTGTATTATTTAAAAGGGTACATAAATCATTGATTAAAGGAAATAATCTGTATTCAAAATCCAGGCCCTTGTTAAATGGTTGGTTTTCGGCATCATAGATTTGTAGCAAAGTAGGTTCTTCCATTTCGGAGCATTCATTGAACTCGTCATTGACTACACGGGCGATATTGTCGTACAGTAATCCGTCGCTGTCGGCTATAAAGGAAATGTACTGTTCTGCTTTGATGACCCCGTCATCATATTCAAATTCCCGATTGAAGGTATTTCTAAAAATAGTATCGCTAGGATATTCTCGTAATAATTCCAATGCTTTTTTCGCAACGCTTAAACAGTCCTTTTCAAAAGAGGTATTCGGTTTATAATTGTCTACTCGTTTTTGGAAACAGTTCAAATGATAGGGGTTGTATATTTTGCGAAACATCACATCCCCACAATAAGTAGCTTCGTTAAATTCTGAAATTGCATTATTACTTTTTCCGATTTCATCATTCTCATAATCCTTTATGAGCCATTCCTCCATACATTCGTACTGATAAAAAAGGTAACTGTTGTTTTCTCTATAATATGGAATTCCTGCAATATGGTAGCAATATGCAAATACAGACAGTAACAGTTCGGCGATTTGCTTCTGCTTTTTATTCTGTAAGAGTCTGTATAAAGGCAGAACAGGAATATAATACAGTGTTGTATCTGTGTTATAGGTATGATTGGTTGCCAGTTTTATAATTCCCTTGTCATCCTGTAGGATTGTGAGTTCAATATTCTGACCTGTTTTTCTGAGTTGTTTTTGAATATGTTCATGCGTCAAAAGGATATTGTACGGATACGGTTTGTTTACAAAGTTTATTTCCTCTAACTGATATGTCCCTTTAAGAATTGACAGTGAATTGAAAAATACTATTTCCGCTTGTAATTGGCTTGGTAATTTTTCGTCCTGTTCGAATAACGGCAAAAAGGAATGCCTTAAAAAACCATCGGCAATAACTCCAACGGTGCAGAACTGTTCCTGTTTTTCTTTACTTCTTGCGCATCGGGCAATCGGTTTGTGTTTTCTGCCCATGTTCCTAGTTGCTGATATAGTTTGCATAGCTTTTTATTTTTAGGCAATTTGATACTGCCTGTTGTGTTTTTCGTTTTCATGGTTTATCCTTTTGTGCCGATTTGTGATACAAATTTGTACTGAACCGCATCGTCATTTATTGCAGGACCTTCTATAGTTGCCGTTGTCAAAATCGGATAAGTCTGTGCATAAAAGTTCAAAACCGCTTCGGGGCTGAATGAGGGTGATGGGTCAGCGAGTTTAATATCCTGTTCTTTATCCCTAAAGATAAAGATGCGCTCTAAGGTGGTAGCTATTAACATAGTTCTTCGGTTTTAGGGTCGTTAAAAAGGTCGATGGGAAACTTATCGGAGAGTTCTGCTTTACGTGCGTGAATAATGTCCTTATATTCGGGATACAGGTCAGCACGGGGCACTTTCATCCATGCTTCTTTAAATTTACCTGCTGTTTCAAGTTCGTCTGCTTTCTTCATGGCTGTTTCGTATTGTTTCTGCATCTCGGTTTTTTCTTTACCCATTTTTAGAACATTGTCTTTTTCCATTTGGGAACTTACTTTTGCCTGTTCTTTTTCTTTTAGGAATTGCTCCATGTTGGCAAAAAGCTGTGCAGTATCTTTTACAGGCTGTTCAATAGCTTCAAAAAATCCTTTGTCGAGTTCCTCCGCTGTACCCTTTAGCAAAATAGGCGGTACTTTTTTACGGGCATCATCGCCAATACTGTCATTAAAAAACAATACCGATACAATAAGTTTGTCTGTATCTTCTTTGGCTATGTTTATTTTCCAGTTCCCTGCTACCTGCAAGGCTAGAATGGATTTAAAAAAATTGGTTTCCATTGTTTTACTCTTTAGTTTGTTCTACATCTAAATCATTAATTGCTACTAACTTTTCGTACAGGTCTTGCCAATACGCTTGTCGTTCTTTATCAAACTTTTCAAAGAGTTTGTCCGTATGGGCAAAATTTCTGAAATAGTCTGCCTGTTGTACCGCTTCGGGTAAATTGGTAACGGTCATAATTTTACCTTCTTTATCTTCTACTTGTATCATGATGCAACGATTTAAAAGGACAGGTAGGTTACTGCCTGTCCCAATTGGTTAATTAACTATTAATACGTCCGAACCTTTATTGGCAAACCCCAAGCAGAGATTAAAAGCAGACTGCGTGCGTATCTGTCCCGTGCCACCCATCAAAAGAGAGGTTAGTTTGGCTTCATCGTCTTTGTAATTTCTAACATTTTGAAAATATCCTGTGACTGCGTTGTATGCTCCAAAGACAGTACCTTTTGTTGTGTCCATGAGTTGTGTGGGGTCACTCATGGCATATTCAAAAGCACTATCTACCATATTTACAAAACAAGTAGATAGTTCCTCTTCTTTACCATCTTGTATGGTTTTGAGAGTCTCCTTATTAGGAACGAGGGCGGACTGTATCAGTTTTTTTACTTCACTATCTGTAATGCGTACTTTTGTCCAATGATTAAAAATGGATTCCATTTGTACTGACAGCATATCCGATATACCCATAACCTTGTGAGCCTGTTCCAAACGTTGTTTGGCATTGGAGGTATGGCGAATGCGTACCGTATTGGTTTTGTTGTTCATAGCGGCATTCAGGGTATTGGCGCATACAATGCGTATTGGCGTAAATGCTGCTGTTATACTTCCGCTTCCGTCATGGGAAGTAGTGAGGAAAAGATATTTTTCAATTAAATCATCGTTACCGACCCGAATATAATCAGGCAGTTTAGCAGTTATAAATATGCGTTCTCCTTTGCCCAATGCTCCTGCGGTTTCATATAAAATCCCGTCACCACTCACGATGCTATCGAAAAAAGAAAAAGCATCCCTATTTTGTACGATTTGATAGTCTTTACCGACCACACCCAATATGGTATCGTTGTCCGTGCGCACGGTACTGAAGTAATTTGGCACTTCGATTTTGTTGTGGGTTGTTTCGTTATCCAAATTGATTCCCTCTGAACAGGACGTAAATAACTTGCGTTTTTCTACTTCATAGTCTAATCCTGCGAATTTGATTGCTTCTGCGCTTGTTGGGTAGTCGTCTACGATTTGACCCAAATTGTGCCAAGCTTTTTCCTTTGTACTAAAAAAACTGTGTTTCTCTGTTTGCTTGTTGTAATTTATATTGTGTGCCATGATGTTAAAATTTTAAGTGATTCGTATATTGTTTGGATTAAAAAGGCAGGTCGTCTGCTGTTTCCGATTTTGTTACCTGTATTGACGAATGTATTGCACCGTTTTCTGCCTGTTCCATCTTTTTTGCAAAAGTCAAAATTTTAATGTTGTTGATGTGAAACGTAAGACTACCTATTGCTTTGCCCTCGTTGTTGCTGTACACATTCAACCCGATACGTCCAAACAATTGTACGAGCGCTCCTTTTTTAAGCCACTCGGCTGTCTTTGCATTGAGCCAGTAAGAACAATTGATATAGGTTACTACTCCCTTTACTTCGGTGCTACCTTTGGGTTTATAATTGTCGTTGATGGCAATGCTAAAATTGACCACTTGTTTGTCGTTGCTCACTTTGTGAACGACTGAATTTGCTGTTAAACGCCCTGTGATTTCCATAATTTTAAGTTTTAATGATTACTATTATTTACTTTCTCTCTAACCCTCACTTCCGTAAAAATTATTTTCAAAAACAAAAAACGGGAAAAAAGAAAGCAAGAAATAAGTGGTTTAAGGGTGTGAAGAGCTATAAGTCCCGAAGGGTGGTGAGTGCAACGTAGCCATTATGCGCTTGCAACATCCTTAAGCCACTATCTTAGCTGCCCTTTTAGTCCGTTTCGAGTGAAAGCTGTCAAAAACTAATCTTTACTGTATTGGAATAATAGCAATTGATATCTGATAGAAAAAAAATTACAGAAACCTGTATTTAGTTATCTTGGACAAAGTCGAAATAAAGCTTAATTTAGTGCCAGCCACAAGGGTTTTAACTGAGGGTTAAATATAAATATGGAAAATCAAGTAAAAGATAAACTGAACATAATTGGTGATATATGGAATGAGTTCATTTGGGACAATAAATTCTGCCGAAACCAAATAAATTTTTCTCAAGAGGCTGAAAATAATTACTTCGGTGATATCTTAGGATATTTTACAGATACATTTGATATTGTTTTTGAGAAAAAAAACTCAACTGAGCATTCTGAGAATTTTGCATCACACATCAGTTTTTTACAAGCAATATATGTTCAGCAAGATTTCATTGAAGAGATGCTTATTCTTTTTAAAACCAATATCCTTAAAGGTGAATTAAAACTGGATATTAACTACTCAATTAATAGGGAAATTCGTAATGAGTTAGTGGGCCATCCTATCAGGAAATTAAATGGAAGAATAATATCTTCTACTTTATTTGGATATGAGCGTTCTCCTGACAAGATATCATACTTAAGATATCATGCTGATAATGATTTTGAAGCTGAAATTATTAAACTGAGGACTAAGGATATTATCGACCGGCATACCGCTTTTCTAAATACTTATTTCGATGTTATAATTGAAAAGCTGAAAACAGTTTTATCAAGATATTCAGAAGAACTTAATTCCCTTGATAATTCAATTGATCGAATTGCGTTTCAATCACTGGTTAAAGTAATATCCCAAAAATTAAAACCTTTCTTGGATAACACATTTCTGTATGACGAAAAATCCATTTTGGAAATCTATGAAAAAAGAAACCAGCACAAAAGATACTCAATTGTTTACGAATCATTTATGACTGATTTAAGAAAACGTATTGCTGAAATACAAGAAAACTGCACTTCTATTTTTAACCAGAATATTTATTCAGATGATGATCATATTGAACTTCCGATTTTCGATGATAAATTTAATTTGATGAATATTAATGTAAAGACTAAACCAGGTAGAAAAAAAGAAAGTTATCACTATGAGCTTGGCAAACTATCTACAAGAAGATTACCAAAGGAATTTAATTTTTTCAGCGGTTTTATCAAAGCAAAATGCAGAAACAAGACTGTATTGGATGAACTTAACCGCATGAAAGATTATCTAGACGTTGATGTAGAATATTTTGCATCATACAAATTAATTAGTAAAATTTTAAAGGAAGATTAAACAAAGAAATATAATAAACAGCCAAAAATGGATAAATGCAACCTATGTCAAATGAATGATGCCGATAAAAAAGGGTCACATATTGTGCCGCATTTTCTTTTAAAAAGAATAGAAAATATTGACAACAAAACCGGAAGAGATTATGAAATAGGCTACAAAATAGGTAGTTTAACCTCTAAATCTCATTTTGGAAGGGCTGTACAGCCGGAACGCCTTGCAGAAACATTTGGAGAAATAACTCAAAAAGATATTGATAATAATCAGCATCCACTGGTAGTAGATTACTTCTTATGTTCTGATTGTGAGGAAAGACTTTCTGAAATTGAGAGTAAGTATTCACAGACCATTAAAACTTTAGATGCAAACAATTACGAATCAGGAATCAGCAGTTCTGAAGGAATTTTATTCTGGGCTAGTATTTTCTGGCGTATCTCTGTACATGGAGAAAACGGTGTTAGGTTAACCGAAGAACAAAACGAAGTCCTGAGAGTCTTATTAGATTCATTTCTGCCTGCAAAAACCGTAAAATTAGATGAGGAATTACTTTGCGGGAGCGATACGGGAAAAAGAATAGCTTATAAAATTATCAGATGCTACAACTGTGATCCGCAAAAGGGAAAATGGCTTTTATTCCACCCTGATTTCTTCTATTCTTTATGTCTATATATAGACGAATTTGTAGTAGTCATGAGTTTAAACGGCCAATTTGATGAGTTGGACAAAATTGACTGTTTCGGAATAAACGATTTGATTTTGGATGCTCCTGTGAATATTTCAGGAAGTAAAGAAATGATCAAACCTTTTGAAAATACAATTTTCACTGAGTATACTCATAAGATTGTAAATAGACTAAGAGATGTTTATGCTGATGGTCTGGATGATTTTTTTGACAAATTACATGCCACCTTACGAGGCAAAGATGATAAAATGCCAGAAGAAATCAAACAACAGATAAAGAAAGAAATGGCATCTGATGAAAAGAAAATTGGAAGAAAATATACTAAAGAGGAAATCATAAAATCAACCTATACGGTGATGAAAAAATATAGATACTAGCATGGCAAAAAAAGGTGGTGATTTAGAAATCCTGGCACTTGACTTTCTTGAAAATGTTTTTAAGGAATTAAAATATAATATTGTCCGTAAAAGAGTTCAATTATCAGGCTCACAGGATGGGTATGACAATTTAATTGAAATTGTTGATGATAAATATCTAAGCAGATCCATTTACAGCGAGTGTAAAGATTATACAACAGAATTGAATTATACTGATGCGATGACTAAATTACCCCAAATTGCGTCTACTCATGACAAGGTTGATTTGGTACTCTTTATATCACCTAAAAGAAATTTCAGTAATATTTTTGAAGAAACCAGAAATAAACCATTCTTAGAAAAAATTGCTACTAATCATTTTAAGGTATCTGTCTTAAGTCCTGAAACTGATATTGAAAAGTACTTTTCCCTCTACCCTGAAATCTACAGAAAAACATATCAAAATGAAGCGCCTATTTTAACTCAGAGCGATAGAGAAGAAATTTTAAATCAATTTGACAGGTTCATTTTCTCAGACAAGAATTTACAAAAAATAGTCATTAATGAGGATGATAAAGAAAAATACATCGGAAATATCGAAGATGACCAGTATCATATTAAAAGAAGCATAAGAAACAGCCAAAAAAGAGAATATGAGTATTATATGCCTATAGCAAATCAGAAAACTCTGTTTTCTGAGATAGATAAAAATAAAGTAGGTGTTATTTTATTAGGTAATCCTGGGTATGGTAAAACTTCAGAATTGCAGCAATTAGCTGTTGAACTATGGGATACCAGAGAAACGAATAACGTCATACCTGTCTTTAAGTCATTGAAGAATTTTACTTCCTCCTCCCAAATTGAAGACTTTCTTCCTCAAAATTTTAAATTGATTCCCAAGTTGGTAATAATTTTTGATGGTATTGATGAAATTGAAAACATAATAGACTTTAGTAATAAGCTAAGAAATTTTATCAGTAATAATTCGGAATTATTTGACAGCAAAAATCTTAGACTCATAATAAGTTGCAGAACCAATATTTACAAAAAATATATAAAGACCATCAGTAATTTGGGTGTGTACTTTTTGAATGAGGTAAGCATTGCTAGCGGATTACATTTTCTTGAAACTAAATATGATTTGGATTTAGAAGACCAAAAAACTTTTGATATTTACAAAAATAGAGAAATTTTAGAAAATCCATTTTATCTTGATTTAATAGGCAAGTACTATAAAAATCACAAACAAATTTTAACTAATAAAGCGTTATTGATTCAGGAATTTGTCAATTCAAGACTTCGAGATGATAAAGTGAATAAATTTAGAAATGATGCAGAGTTTGACAAAGATCGGATTATCAGCTATACCCAAAAAATCGCATTTTCATTAGAAGCGATGCAAAAACCATATCTTATTACAGCTGAAATTAAAAGAGTAGCCAAAATAGATGAAATAAGTCTGGCTAAAAATTCATTTTTAGAAGAAAACATAGCTGACAACTGGAGCTTTGTCCTTAAAAACATCCAAGAATATTTTGTTGCCAGTATCTTATCTGATTTAAGTTTTGAGGATATCATACAACTAATTCAAATTGATCCGAAAACTTACAAGGTCCATCCAACTTGGCATAATGTAGTTACATTTTTATTAAATCTGATTTCAGATGAAACCTTATACAATTCTTTAATCGATTGGCTGCTGGAAAATGATTTTGAATTACTGTTCAATGCCGATTCAGATAGGATTACAGATGCAATAAAATCTAAAGTTTTAGAAAACTTTTTTACTAAAAATTGCATAGAAAATGGTCTCTGGGTCAATGACTTGAAAAGCATAGCTTCATTCAGTGAATGTAATATAAATGTAGAATATCTGATTTCTGAAATAAAGGATGTCAGTATTCATAGAAGAGCGAGAATGTCTGCTGTAAAACTACTTTCTTATATGAATATTCCAGCAGTATTCTTTGAGCAGATAAAAACACTAATTATTGATATTATTAATGAGACTAATTTTGAAGATGAAAATTATGTATATCTTATTCAGGATGCCATTATGCTTAGTAAAAGTATAGGTCTAAATGAAGATGCACATTTTTTTAATCAAATCATTGAACTGCTTAAAAACAGAGATGAAAGGGAAATTATTAGCTCTATTATATCTAGTGCTCCTATTGAATCAACTGTTAATAATATAGATTATTTTTTGGAAATATTAGATAAAACAATTGGTGTCAAGAAATGGAATTCAATTTCAAAATATGGCTCTATTACATCAACCAAAGACAATATATTCAGCTTATTTACCAAGATTGAGAATGGCCCAATTTTACTTAAAATTTATGAATACTCCATCGAAAGGCAAAAAAACTATCAGTTTAGAGAAAGTTTAATAAAAGAGTTTTTAACACATCTTAAAGAGTTTTTCAGTTCTAAAAAGGAATTTAATCCTGATTTGATTAAGATTATTTCAAATGCCGTTATAGAAGATAAGGCAAATTACGATGATGATTTATTATTGGAAGTCGCCAAATCTTGCGACATTGAAAATCAATTATTTGATATTATAATAGGGTCAATTAACGGAAAATCAGGCGATAGACATTTTTTAGCTGCAATTATCAATGCGGATGATTTTGAAAAAGTTCTGCAAAAATACAATGCTGGTTCTCTGAATGAGGAATTCTTACATCAATTTAGAAATGTACTAAGCCACAGAAATTTAAATTTAAGTAAACAGTTTGAAAATTATATAGAGTCTGGCAGCAAGTACACTTTTAAAGACAAATGCAGTGAGGAAGAAATTAATGAAAGAACCACGCATTGGCGCACCCAGGAACAAAATAATTTTAATGTTCTATTTGACAATGATGAAATCGTAAATCAAATTTCAAAACTTTATGATTACCTCTGTAAAGACGAATTAAGCTTTGAAGATCTTGATAAATTCTATCATAGGTATTATAATGATTTTGAATTGCAAAAAAGCGTTAGTAGCAATGCAAAACAACTTTTGTATGAAATCCTGAGAGATAACTATCCGGAAAGCGAAAAACTTAAGAAAGCTGATGTGTACAGTGAAATATTGAATTCGAAAAACAATATAATGTACGATATTTTAAATAGTCTGCCCAAGGATGAAAAAAATAAAAAAATTGAAATCTCGGAGAATCAAAAACAATTTATTAAACAATGGTGTGATGACAATACCAATGTAGCCAAAGAATATTATTCAGGGTATCTCTCTATCGGAAATCAAGATTATAATGCCCAATACTATCTATTTGAAGCCATATATAAATTTCAGAAAATTTTCCATTTCAGTCTTGATCAGGAATTACTCTTACACATGCTATGGTTCAATTCAATTGAAGAAGGCATTAAAACTAGATATTTAGAGGGTATTGTACCTATTGAAGAAGTCAATAACCGTATTATACAGAATCTCTTAAATGCCAAACTTTCTCCAAAGAATTTTTGTAATCACTTAAAATACAGCAAGGAAAATAAAATTGACGTAAAAAACTTAAATCTAGACTTAAAATCAAAAATATATGATATTTTAAGTAATGGACATTATTACTATGCAGGGGAAATAATAGAAAATTTTTTCAGCAAGGATTTAGAAATTTTAAAAGAACTTCTAAATTATACTTTTCAAAATAACAGAGAGACCAATCGATTTCTTTATGATTGTATTATTTTACTTTTAGCAAAAGAAAGCAGGGAGGATATTGCCAAAGACTTTTTAATATCTAAGTATTTGGGTTTAGTTACAGATGACATATACACAGAAAAGGAAATAATACGAAAATTAATCAGCTTAAATTACGACGATGCTTTTACAAAATATCATGATCTCATAAAGAATCAGATTGATGATAATGCAAAAGGAGAGTTTTCATTCAGGAATCAGGAATGGCTAAATTTCACACAATCAAAGGCATTAGATAGTCTGATCTGCACTTTTGAGTTATGTTTATCCATTCCAAATATAGAGGAGTTATTCGGTGATCATTATTCGCCTTTACGAATAACATCTGAAACTATTATCAGCATTTGCAAAGCAAATAATGAACTAATATGTACAAAAACATTAACACTGCTCAATAGAATCGACTCCGAAACACTTAAAGCACAAAAAGTGGATTTATTCTATCTAAACAAATTAAAAAACGACATACAAGAGTTATACTATAATCACAAATCTAAGCCTTATAAAATAACAGAAGTATTAAAAATACTTAATGATAACAAATACTTGTTTATCTCCTAAGAGTATTTACGTTGGTAACTAGATCTCTTGTGAGGTTTTAACATCCAATCTGATAACAATAAACAATTCTCAAAAACATTCACTTTTGTATTCAAGATATTTAGAGAACTAAACCACTCTGCACTGAAAATGCAGAGGTTTGCTTTTTCGAAGGATTGAAAGTCCCTCAATTTTAAAATTGATTTTAATCAAAGTAAAAAACTAAATATTTATATTTTTTCTTATTACTAAAGTACTGCAATAAATTGCAGGGTTTTAAACCCCGACCTGATACTAATAAAAAACTTAAAATATCATTTGAATAGGTTTAATGTACCAGTCCAAACTGCGATTCTCTCTGTTGCCAGCTGGACTTGTCTTATATAACATTTCTGCAGAGACTCGAAATATTTACAATTCGTCTTCAAGAAAATATTCTTATACTTATCTGCAGCTGCCTTAAAATCTTGAATACGATTTAATTCATCATAATATTGCTGTTGTGACAGTTCCAGAGCATAAATCTCATGGTAAGTCTTGAGAAATAAATCTAAATCATAAACAGAGGGGTTCCCATTTTTTTCAAGGTCGCCCAAATTTAAATATTCAGATTTTATAAGTTCATTATTGAATTCTTGATCATAATTTGGATTCTTAATCAAATATTCCTCGACCTGATCAAAGCTTTGAATGTCTTCTTTTGTAATAGTACGAATTACATTTAAAAAAATATAACCGGCATCTCTCTGTACAACGGTTATATTATCTTTTTCCTGTGTTAATTCCCATTCTTCTGGCGAAGCAGGTCGTAATGCATCTATCACTTCAAATAAAATATCGGATTCCTCGACATCCTTTGGAGAGCAGTAATCGGGATTAGAAACTATATTTATTCCTGAATCTGAATAGATTTGGGCAACAAATCTCGTACAGAATTGCCTATTGCTTTCCATGGCATTGTCGGCGGTATCCAAATTTGATCTCTCTACTTCATGTCGAGACGCATAACTGGTTCCGACTTTACTCCTGCCTAAATTTATTCCTGTTCTCAATTTTTTTATCTCAGCAAAATCATCTAATCTCAAAACTTTTGCGTCATCAATATTTTTAAAGCCTAACCTTTGAAGGTTTTGCGACGCAACTCCAAGTGCGTTTGACTCCAAGCAGCTCATATCGCCCATATATACAAGGGCATGAGAATAGTTACTATTAGATTCTTTTCTAATAAATACACAGGTTTTATCCCATGTTCGGATAAGAATAATATCCCCGGTAATTAATTTAGTATGGTCTAATACATACATAACATTCTTTTTTAATTCATTTAATAAATTGAACATGGAAATTCAGATCAAACCAATTTTATCTTTCATGAAAATAGCATCGCTAATATATCTAATTTATTTCTATTTCAATAATTCTTGCATTTTTTGCTGAAGTAATTGTTTGTCCGGTAGCTGAATTTTATATTCTGCTACCATAGTAGGAGAAAGGCTTCTACTTAAAGCGTATTCTACTACTGCATGGTCTTGGTCTTTGCATAATAAAATCCCAATACTTGGATTTTCATTCTGCTTTTTAACATCCCTATCTAATGCTTCAAGATAAAAATTTAACTGCCCTAGATGTTCGGGTTTAAACTTATCTGATTTTAATTCAAATGCTACCAGACATTGTAAGCCTCTATGGTAAAATACCAGATCAATATAAAAATCACTATGCCCCACCTGAACTTTGTACTCTTCTGCAATAAATAGAAAATCCTTACCGAGTTCAAGTATAAAATTTTTCATCTGACTGATCAGGCCCTTTTGCAAATCACTCTCGCTATAGCTGTCAGAAAGATTTAAAAAATCAAATATGTAGCTGTCCTTAAATGTGTTTGTGATATCAGGATGTAATTCTCTCATCACTGATGAGACTTTTGTATTTCCAATAATGGTTCTTTCAAAAACGCCACTGTTTATCTGCCTTTCCAATTCTCTTGAACTAAATTTTTCCTGACTTGAAAGGCGTAAATAAAATTCTTGTTCTTCGATTGACTTGGTTCTGCTTAAAATAATGAGATTGTTAGTCCAGCTAATTTCTCTCAGCAGTGCTGAGAGTTTTGGAAAAGCTTTGTATGTTTGATAAAATTGCTTCATACGCCAAAGATTCTTATCCGAAAACCCCTTTAAATCTGGCTCACTTCTTTGCAAATAATCAGCGAGTTCTTTTACCACTGATTTTCCCCATTCTGCTGTTTCGATACGGTTATGAACATACTGTCCAATATTCCAGTATAGATTGATCATTTCAGTATTTACAGCAGCTATGGCTTTTGATCGGGATTGTTTTATTAATTGGATAATATCCGTAAATTGTTCTTGTATCATTATTTCTCAATTTAATTTTTTATTTCTTATCACTTCTTAATTACTAAATGCCTCAATTGAAAATCATTTAATAGTCTTTCTTTTTCAGAATAAATAATGTCCTTGATGTCCTGTTTTATTTGCAAGTAGTTGCGTTGTACCATTGCGTTATCGACTTTCCGAATAACGGGGATATCTTTATAATCATCCTGTTCGCTTTTCAATGCTTTATGGTCATTTACAATTTCACAGTGAAATGTTTTGAGTTCAATTTTACAATCGGGATCATCGGCTACCATACCTACAAATTCACCGGAACTAAGTCCGGAAATTTTGGAAGGAGGAACTGCGGATTCCAACTGTTTTGAGCGGCTAATTGAGGTATCTCCACTATTAATAGAAAGACTTTCTCTATCCTGCATAATCTTTCCGAAACGCTCTGATAATTGCTTGGCTGTATCACCTGTAACCTGTCCGCTGACGATATTTCCGGTAATGTTCATAATCACATCGGCTTGCTCTCGTCCATAATCTTTTCGTAGCTGACTGAAGTCCTGAATACCCAAACAAGTAGCTACTTTATTACTTCTCGCAGTAGCAATCAAACTATCCATATTGTTCAAATATATAGTTGGAAATTCATCGAATATCAGGCTGCTTTTCTGTTTGCCTTTTTGGTTGACCAACTTTACCAATCTGCTTACATAAAGTGATAATACAGCACCGTAAATTTGTATTTTCTGTGGATTATTCCCCATACATACAATTTTTGGTTCCTCTGGATTATTGATGTCCAATGTGAAATCATTACCGGATAAAACATAATACAATTGCGGAGAAGAAAGCCTCGCCATTGCGATTTTTGCCGAAGCGATTTGACCTTCCAATTGGTCCATTACATTATTGAGGTAGGCATTTACAAAAGGATTGATGAGTACCTCAATTTCTTTTTCAGTTCTAAGCAAGGTAAACAAGCTATCATAGTCTGCCTGCATGAGTTCTATAACATGGGGAAGCGTACAAAATTCGCCTTCTTTGTATTTTCTTAAATACCATATTATGGCTGAGAGAAAATTAATCGGTGATTCTACAAAAAAATCTCCCTGACGTTTGATCCATTCCCGATTTAATCCTAACAGAATGGTGCGTGCAGACTCAGAGGCATCAGTAATATCACTCATGGCTGAAGGCTCCAATGGATTGCATCGGTGTGTTCGGGTCAGGTCGTCAAAATTAATAACATAAAATTGTGGTGGTTTAGGATAAAGATGTTTGTATTTAAGCCAGGTATTATAGGCGATTTTGGAAAGATCATCGAACTTAAAATCATAAATAAACATAGTAAAACCTTTGCGTATGTGCTGGGTAATAACATGACGTATAACGAAATATGACTTACCAGAACCTGGGGTCCCCAGAACCATCAGAGCACAAAAGGGATTGATGATGTTTATCCAACTGTTTCGTACCTTATCTTTTAAATGATATCTAGCAGGAAGGTTGATGGAATATTCATTCTCTAAAAGCCTTTCTTCTTGAGGAAAGGTCTCATTTTCGGTATTAAAAATATCCGTTTGATTGAGCTTGTTTTTTATAATACGCGAGAGCAAAGTACCTCCGGAAAGCACCAAAAGAAACCCAATTGACGTAATGCTCATATAAGCAATCGCTGCCTGTACTATTTCTATTTTCAGATATAATGAAAGATAGCTTATGAAGTAAATTAGGATGCCAGTAATTATATAAGCAAAAGCTGTTTTGTCATTCAGTTTTTCATCTTTACGTCCTTTAGCACCTATTAGGGAAATCATCAAAAATCCCAATGCAAAGAGTTTGGATTTATGAAAATTACTGAACAATCCTGTATTGTGAATATTGCCCATAATTTTATCACTGAACCCGCTAACAAGATGCCACTCCCGAAAGGCAGCGTAGCAGTAATAATAAAAATGGATCACCAAAACAATGATGCTGATTAGTCTGGTCATGTCGAGTATCTTCCTCAATGCCTGTTCGTTTTCTCCTGTCTGCATAGCCATAATTTCAAATTTTATTGATTATTAGACTGTCCTCTTCTTTTTTTCTTTTTGCCTTTGAGTTGATGCGGAACGTAATTAGCAGCCTGTTCGGATTGCGTAAGCATATCCAATAATTGCCCCATTACTAAATCGGACCCAACTGATTTATTACTCTGAAAATCATCACCAAACGAAATTGTATTAATTTTAGAATGAGTCGTTTTCGATGTAATTCCCTGTGATTTTTCACTATCTGAACTTCCCATTTTTTGTTCCACTGGGCTAATTGATTCACAACGTTCCTGAATTGCTTTAGCGCTGTATTGTTTACCCAGCTTACTACCATTAAAAACACATTTTGTGGTATGGTCTACATAAGTAATCCCATAAAGTAATCCTTCTGCATTTTTTCTAAAAACAGTATTAATTCCATCTTTTTCCAGTAGTTGCACCATTTCCGTAAGTGATATTTTCGTTCTTAAAAATGCCATATCAATGGCGTTTTTTACCCTTCTCATATCGGAAATTTGGCCAGTGGTATTGGATGCAAATTTTCCTTCTAAAAATTTCAGGGTTGGCTTGTTGTAAAAGAGACTGGCCTTGATGGGTACACCGATAAGTTTGCCATTTTCATCCAGTATCCGGTACATTAATCCCTTTGTCTTAAACATCCTTGAATTTTCATTGCCTCTGTGTGCCAAAACATTGTATTGTTGTAACACAGCATTCAGCTCCGGAAGGCTGGTATATTTATACGATGAAAGCACCTGGGCCAATACATTTGCAATAGCTTTTTTGGATTCGTTTCGTCCATAGCGAACCTTTCCTGAGATGATAGGTTGGAGTTCAAAATCTTGATTATTTATGCGTCCTTGCGCTTTAACAAGTCCAAAAAGTTCTTCGATTTCTTTTCGCGCTGGTTCAGATCGGTTTCGACCGATATTTTGCATGTCGATCCGCTTGCCATCCCGCTCTACATTTATGGAGACCAGATGGAGATGCGGATGCCCGGAATCGTGATGCTGGTATACCAGATAGGGTTGTTCTCCAAAACCTATTTTCTCCATATAAGTATCCGCAATAGCCATTAATTTTTCTTTGGAATGATTTTCCGAACAATGAAAATTCAATGAGATGTGCACACTGTTTCGCTTTACATTTTCATTTAATTCCAGCTGTTTTAAAAAACGGTTCAGTTTTATAGTATCGGTCATTTTATCCATATCAATCGGATAATTTCCGGCACCGATGTACTCTGCTACGCCCTCTTTTACTTTGTTTTCATTGTAATAGAAAACCTTGTGAATAGAGTGTCCTGTTTTTATGATAGCAACCATTTTTCCGAGATTTTTTGGATGTATATTTTGATTTCTTCAATCTTGTCCAAAAGGATTTTTTTATCCAATTCAGAGCTTATAATCCATACTTTAAATTCCGGAATTTGATCAAGGGTATGTAGTTTTTTTACCGCCTGATTAAAGTTGTTTCCAATGGCATTTAATTGCTTATACAGCAGCATCATTTCACGGGTCATATCATCTAAAGACTGATTCCTGTAAGTGGTATTTATCGGTTTGTTAAATAGGCGTTTACGAATGTAATCGCTCAGCTTACGGCAAGTACTTACTTTCCATTTTCGCTCAATTTTCGCATACTCTTCAGGCGTAAATCGTAACCCGACAATGCGTGTTCTGTTTGAATTTTCTCTTTCCATCATCTCTCATTTTACTCATTAATTCAAATTGTTTTTTATTGGTATTCTTGAATTCGCTACATTTCATTTCATTGTTATCAAACTCTTTTTATCCTTTCTGCGTCACTGCTAACGAGTCCCGAGTATAGAGCAGCAAGAATCTGTTGTTAAACAACAGGACATCTTGCCGATTGCAGGAACGTTGCAATCTTTCAGCTACTTTAAATGTTTTTTAGACATTTTAGTATTTCTAAAATATTCAAAACCCAAATTCCCCACTTATAGCTCTTTTTATAATATGTGATATATTAATATTGGTATTTCAGCCATTCATAGAAACTATCAATTCGGTCATTAAAATCTCGATGACTTATATAAAGGGTATTTTATCATCACTTTCAGTAGTCAAGGAAAGTGCACACTGCCTATAATTTAAAAACCATTATAACTGGATAATTATAAAGCCGAATTTACTCCCCAATTTTCCATAAGAGGACGTGCTCTTTCCAAGCAATAAACCAACTTTAAAACAACAAAATCCTGACTGTTTTCAGGAAGGTTTTTGGCTGTTCATTTTAAAGGGTAACGGTTGTCATTAAATGCTTAAATAAAATCATCTTTTCAGAACTTTTTTATCTACCCTGAACTTCCCTTTGATAAACCACTTCTTTTGAAATATGTTATCAAATTTTATACTCTTGAAAATCGTTTTTAAAACCATTTTTAATTGACACATTTTATATAAAATTCAAAGCACATTTCTGTAATTCTGTTTATCTAAAATCCTATCGTACATTTTAATGTTCAGCATTTAAATCAGATACAAAATTAAGTAAGTGGTATGGATTCTACCTATCATAGGTAAATTTTACCTATCAAAATTCATAAACGACTTTATACCTTTATAGAATAAATTATTAATTAAAAACATGAAGATTATGACAACAAATGATGTGGCCAAGGTTTTTGATACTGTACTTAGTATCCCTGGAATGAATGACGTAGTGAAGATTGATTTGAAAATTTCACGAAAAAATGTGCTGTTATTAAACCATGTCATTGAACGTGGATTAGCTGCTAAAGACGATAATAAACCATCGATTCTCATGACAAGTGTTCCAGAAGAAAATCTTCAGGAATTAAAACTCTTTGGGGATGAATGTTTACACAAGGCCGGACTTATAGAACTCAGTGAAAAATTAAAGACATTGAGCGAAACAGGGAAGTAATAACAAATTATAAAAGGAGAAAATTGCTGGGTGCCAAATAAACAATATTTGTTTATTTGGC
Organism: Flavobacterium sp. CG_9.1; assembly: GCF_015751645.1. Lineage (NCBI taxonomy): Bacteria > Pseudomonadati > Bacteroidota > Flavobacteriia > Flavobacteriales > Flavobacteriaceae > Flavobacterium > Flavobacterium sp. CG_9.1. Next base: position 13,143 of record NZ_JADOVC010000036.1, on the reverse strand, counting down.
ACCTTTTTTATTGGTCAATTTTAGTTCAGCGATGCTTTTCTAAAAACTTTAACTAAAACAGCGGATTTTGACAAATCCATGCCGGATTTCGGTAACAATCTATCAAATAGACTGTTGTAATTTTGTTTTAGCTTCAATTTCAAATAATTAAATCATAAATAAAATGCTTTTTTTCATTTAATGGAATTGGAATACGATACTAAATTTTATTGCCTCAAATGCAGTAATAAAAATGGATAATAGTGTATAAAAATTATAATTACAGAAGTTCCCCAAACTAAAAATCAGACAAATGAACCAGATTAAAAACATAAGGAATACGTTGATGATTACAATTTGCTATCTAACGGCATTACTTTTTATTTATGCTGCTACAAGTAAAGGACTTGATTATGAAAATTTCATCATTCAATTGGGTCAATCACCATTACTTAGTGCATTTGCACGCTGGGTCTCCGTGACAGTACCATTGGCTGAAATAGTTTTAGCTCTTGGACTGTTTATCCCAAGACTAAGATTCGTTTCATTATTAGGTTCCTTTACACTTATGGTAATGTTTACGGTCTACATCTACATTATCCTTAATTACAGTGCTTTCGTTCCATGCTCATGCGGTGGTGTACTTGAAAAAATGTCATGGAACCAGCACCTTATTTTTAACCTCATATTTGTTGTGCTTATAGGAATAGCGATAATTTTTGTACCGATACAAAACACAAAAACAATTACAAATAAAAACCAATCATGAAAATTAAGAGCAAGATAGTATTGATGTTTTTTTGCACAATTGCTGGCACAGCTATAGTGGTATTACTTTTTAATAGGTCTGAAAGTATCATCCATTATGCAAATACATTTATTCGAAGATTTCCACAACATGTGGCGCAGGAAAAATATAAGGCAGATTTGGGATACAACTCTTATTATTTTGCAGGGAGCAGTAATGGAAAAATTTATTTAGGAAACAGCACCGCTCCTTTACAAGTAATGGAGTTGGATACAGCTTTAACAAACCGAAAAACCTATAAGATAATTCCAAATAACAAAAAACTGCCCTTCCATACCCCTATGGTTAAAGTATTTGAGAATAACTTTTACCTATTTGAGGGAAATGTTCCTTATATATTTAAGGGAAATATTCATGACTGGAATGCAAAATTAGTTGTAAGCACCGGAAAATATTTTTCACATCTGGAGCCAATTGATCAAGACAACGTTGCGGTCCGCTTTATTGATCAGAAAACAGGAAAAAGTATCCTTGGTACAACGAGTCTCAACCATCGTTTAGAGAATTATTCCGAAGAACTTCTCCAAACACAAATTGATGGAATTTTTGATGTAGATGGATCATTGCATTTCGACAACAATAATAATCGCATTGTATATGTTTACCGTTACCGTAATCAGTATATAGTTGTTCATAAAAATCTCAAATTGGACTACAGGGGCAATACCATCGACACCATAAGCAAAGTACAAATTAAAGTAGCTGAAGTGAAAAGCAGGAACATCAGCACTTTTTCAAATCCTCCATTAATTGTCAACAAAATGAGTGCGGTAAGTGATAATTTACTTTATGTGAATTCTACTATATCCGGGCAATACGAAAGGGATCAACTATGGAAGGAAGCGAGCATCATTGATGTTTATGATTTAAGGGACCATTCCTATAAATCAAGCTTTCCGATTTACAAGATTGGAAAATCTAGTATGAACAGTTTTATTGTAGTGAATAGAAAACTGTATGCCATAATCGATGATAAAATGGTTTGCTACATATTATTGAACCATTTAACAACTAGGGCAACACTAAAAAATGACAATTAATATTGAAAATATACTGCGCAGTATCAGGACTACGATCGAAAACCTGTAACAGAGTAGATCATAAACTTTAATACTTTTTATTATGAGAACAAATTTTAAAAAACTGATGATGCCTTTGGCAATTATCATTTTGGGATCGCTTGGAGCATTTGCAACAATGTCAATGGGTACTGTAAAAGCGGCACCGGGCGATCAGCGTGGTTACTTATTTGTGAATGCCCTAAACCCTTGCGTTCAGGATATTATGTGTAGTACCATCGTAAATGACATCTGCAAGACACCATCGTTGCAGACATTAAAGGGCAAAATAAATGAAAGTGATGCCTCTTGTCCACAAACACTTTACAAAAAAATATAATGACCTTCATTATATTTTAAAAGTACGATGCGGTTAATCAATGATTAACCGCATCGTTGTTTAGTATAAATTCTAGTCCGGACTACTCCAGTCTGGTTTGGGACAATCTTTAAGATAATGATTAAACCAACCCATAATTTTCGAACTTAGGTCAGCCTGACGAACCCTATCCAAAATAACATGGCCTTCTTTAGGATACCTCAGCATAACATGATTCTTTTTCAATCTTCTCATGGCCATATAGAAAGTCATGCTTTGCTCTGGATTGACTTGCATGTCAGAATCTCCGGTCCACGACAAAATCGGGGTTGAAAAATCACGGGCAAATGTAATAGCCGAATTTCTCCTATAGCCTTCAGCATCTTCAAAAAGTGTTTTTCCCATTCGAAACTGCTGGTGTTCAAAACGCCATGCATCAGGTGTCATGTAATTCCATCCCATTGAAAGATAAAAACTGCCCATATCGGAAATGCCAGCACCAGCTATAGCAGCCGCAAATAACTTGGTTTGCGAGGTAATGAAAAAAGTTTCATAACCTCCAAAGGACTGTCCAATAAGACCTATTCTTCCAGGATCAATGCAACCTTTTGAAATAACAGCATTGGTGGCAGCAATCACACAATCTGCCGCTGAAACACCCGGATTACCGATGGTATAATTGATATCAGGATGCAGTACAAAGTATCCTTGGCTTGTTAGGTTTGAAGTATTGTACCCCGTTGTATTATACAAGGAGGGAGCAATGTAGGTATGCAGAGAGGCTCCTTGCTTTTCATAAATCCGCACCACCATTGGGTATTTTTTTTCAGGCTGATAGTCGAAAGGATAAAACAAAACCCCTTGTAAAGACTCTCCTGCATTATTTCGATAGGAAATTAACTCAGAATGCCCCCATGGATATTGACTGTCTTGAGGATTGCTTTTAAAAACAACATCATCTTTCCATTTATTGTCATAGGCAACTACAATTTGTGGAGGCAAATCAAAATCTTCCTGCCTATAAATAGCGATATCCTTATTTTTGGCCTTTTTAAGTCTGCTTAGTTTCTTATCCGTAAAAGTCTTTATGTTTAACTTTCCATTTGGAGATAAAACGGCATAACCACTCTTGTCGTTGTTCTCGCTCTGGACTTCCAATATAATAGCACTGGCAGAATCAATCTCTTTCCCTGTTTCTACAAGCCACGACTCGTCTATTGAACTAGCATTGCCAATGTCAGCAACACGAAAAATAATTCCCTCTTCCCTCCCACTACTAAGTCGTTTACCACCTTTACCGTCTAACGAAAAGGACCAGAGGTCAAATTGGTCATACAGCATCAACCTATTGCCATCGGCGGTCCAGCCTGCAAATCCGTAAGGACTTCTTGGTGCGCTATAGTCTGCTTCGTAAGCAAATGATAATACTGCAGGGGTAATTGTAATATGGGTCTTGTCGGCAAAATTATATACTTTCCATTGGTTTTCCCTAAAGTAGGCAACTGATTTTCCATTAGGCGAAAATACCAAAGCAGCATTTTCGAAAGGTACCTGACGTAAAAAAAGGGAGACTTCACCAGTAAGCAGATTGGTAATATAATAGTCTGCTTCAGGCCTTTCCTTGTCACTCGGCAAATAAGGAAATACATCTCTTGTGAAAGCATAGTGCTGATCTCCATTAAGCATATAAATATCCTGCTTTTCTTTACCTGCAATCAGTATCCTACCGCTAAGAGGTTCCCAAACACCCATTTTATTAACACCCTGTCTACCAGATCGCTTTACATGCGGATACAGGTTTGAATCTGATGCATTCCATACCTCAACATCTGATGTACTTTCCTTATTGCTACTTTCCTCTTGATCCTTTAGCGCAAAAAACACCCGCATCCCGTCATCCGAAACAATAAGGGAAGAACTCCTATTACCATTGAAATCAAATCCCTTAAGAAGACTATTTTGCGTTATACTGAAACTGTAACTTTTCTGTCCGTGTACCTTATAGAAAAAAACTTCAGGTCCGGAAGAACTAGTTTTTATCGTTGGCTGCCCTAAGAAGGCTACAGCATTATTGTTTGGCTGCCAAACTGGATTTGAATAGTCATAGTTACCCGATGCTATTGTTTTCTTTTGAACTTTATGATCCAAAAAGGCCAGCAATGTTACTTTCTTATTTCCACCGTCAGTATGGCAATACACCAAAGAGTTGCGATCTGGACTAATCATAAAGGAGCTGACACTTTTTATCGTTTCGATCACCATACAATCTGAATCTAATACCTTTATGGTTGTTGTACCGCCTTCTTCATTGGAAGTAAGTAAAAGAAAACCACCGTTGCCCGCAATCTGATAATTTCCAACACCTTCAATCTTCTTTTCCTTCGCATTCATTAGGTTTGAAATTCCTAGTTTTTTATCAGGAAGCATATAAACAAACGAGTTGTCGTTAAAAAATTGGCCATCATACCCTTTTGCAGCAGCCAAAACCTTTTTGCCTTTCAAATTCCTTACAAACAACGTATCATTCCCTGAATCATAGACAAGTTGATACTGCACCCAATTGCCATTATCAGAGATACCCTCCCGGATCATTTGGCTCCACTTACCATAGTCATCCTGTGTCAATAGCTTTACTTTCTTGACCTGCCCGAAAATCGGACAGGCAGAAAGAAAACAAATTAAACTAATAAAGATGAAATTTTTAATGTTATAGATCGACACCATCAGTATCCTGAATTTTGAGGTTCCAAATTCGGGTTCAAACTTATTTCCGTTTCCGGAATTGGAAACAAGACGTCATTGGTATCCCAGCCGGGCTTTACAGCCGAAAGTACCGGATTAATCACTCCAAATCGTTTCAGGTCAAAAAAGCGATGACCAAATTCAGTAAACAGTTCTACCCTTCTTTCGCGCAAGATAGCTTGCAGGATTTCCTCCTGCGAAATGGCATTGGTATCAGCAAGTCCTGCAGTACTGCGGATGATATTCAAATCTTCCTTGGCTCCAATCAGGTCACCTGCCCTAGCCCTGGCTTCAGCCCGGATTAGGTAAAGTTCACCAGTTCTGAAAATTATTGAAAATTCCATGGAGGTTGATGTATTTTCCTTCTGTTTGTATTTGTAGGGATGGTACCAAGTCTGGCTTCCGTTTGTCACTGCTTTAGTCCATGCTGCTTTACGAAGGTCTCCCGGCTCGAAACCCGACATCAATCCCATGCTGATAGCCGAAAGCGGAGGTGTTCCGCCAGTAAAAATAAAACTGGCACCTTCATAGGTGTTACCCCCTGCATTTTCAGGATTTAGTTGCCATATAGTAGTGGTACTGCTATTCAGAAAAATTTTCGAAAGACCGTTTTCAAATGCATACAGTTGCGTATTATTCAGCACGGCAGATGCAGCGTTTGACGCTTCATCCAACGATCCCTCGTAAAGCGCTACACGGGAGAGCAAGGCCAGTGCCGTGTATTTATTGGGACGTGTCCGATCTGCAACAGCATAGTTTTCAGGCAACAATAGGATGGCTTTCTCCAAATCAGCTTTTGCTTTGGCATAAACGTCAGCTACAGCAGTTCTTGCAACATTGCTGTTGGTCTTATAATCCGTTGTGATTACATACGGCACTGCTCCATAAACATTAGCAAGATAGAAATGGATAAGGCTTCGCACAAAGAGCGCTTCTCCCTTTAACTGGTCCTTGTCTTCCTGCTGAAGTGTCTTTGAGTGCTCTACTCCTTCTATAATGGCATTCGCAGAATAAATTTGATTATAGCTGCTATCCCACAAGCTTTTTACATCAACATTTGCAGCGGTTAACGAATTATTGTAATACGATAAAGTACCAAGATAGGATTCGCCATAAAAATCGAGCTCATCACTATAGTTGCCCAGTACAACCGAAAGACCGTCGGCAGAACCGGTCAATAATCCAGCTCCTCTTATTTTCGCATAAACTTCTGTCATTGCAGCATTAGCGGTCGACTTTTCTTCAAAGACTCCATTGGCGATAAGCTGGTCACTGGGAAGGTCAACTTCAACAAAGCTGTCACAACTGTTCAGCAACAAGCCAAGCATAAGCACATATAGTGATAAAAAAAGGGGGTTTCTACGGGCATGTATTGGAAGCCCTGAATAAATATTCCTACTATATTTTTTCATTTTCATAAGATTTAAGTTAAAAAGTGATTTGGAGCCCTGCACTAAGAACACGCAGCGGAGGTAGATAGCCTGTTGATTTGAATTCTGGATCGGCACCTGTATATGGGGTAAAAGTCAACAAGTTCTGTCCCTCGACAAATACTTTGCAACGCATATCTTTTATGAATTGGAGAGGAAGGTCATAGGAAAGTGAAATGTTTTTCAACCGTATATAGGACGCATCAGTAATTGCCGCATTACTGCTGGCGTATCGGCTTGCTGCATTAGCCGCCTCACCATTTGCTCCCGTAGTATACATTTGGTGCGAGGCGATGTCCCCCGGCTGTTTCCAACTGTCAAGAACTGTTATCGGTTGTTGCGATAGCATTCCGGCAGGTGCAAAAAAGGCGGTAGCGTTGTAATTCTCTTGCTTCACAAACTGGAATAAAAAATCCAATTGCAGTTTTTTATAACGGAAACTGTTTTGAAAGCCTCCAAAAAATTTAGGGTTAAAATCCTTTACCAGCGTTCGGTCGCCGCTAAAGGTAATTTTTCCATCGCTATCCCTATCCGCAAAAGTATAGAGTCCCGTTGCGGGATCGACTCCAGTAAATTGATACACCTTTTTGATATTTAAGGGTTCTCCAATAGAATAAATGTTTTTGTAGGTCGAAGATTCAAGGTCTGGGAATGCAACCAGCTTGTTGCGCGAAACAGTTATGTTCAGGTTGCTTGTCCAATTGAAATCTTGGGTCTGTATAGTAACAGTTCTCAAAGTCCCTTCAAATCCTTTATTCTCGACCGTAGCAGCCAGATTAGATTGTATCGAGGAGAATCCCGTTGTTCCCGGCAGTGGCATTCCTGCCAGTTGGTTCGAGGAGCGGTTCTTGTAATAACCAGCCGTAATAAAGATGCGGTCGTTTAAGAACCCTGCTTCCACCGCAGCCTCCAATTTTCGGTTGGTTTCCCATCCAAACGCGGGGTTAAAGAGTCTTGCAGGCTCCAGCCCTATGATACCGCCATAGTTATTGCCTGTAGAAGCATAGGTATCTAGGTATTGGTAATCACCTATTTGGTCGCTTCCTGTCACGCCATAACTTGCCCTGATCTTACCAAAGCTTACTATTTTGCTGTCCTTCAACAAATCTTCAAGCGAAAAAAGCCAAGCTCCGCCTACAGCACCAAAACTGGCAAATTGCTTCCCTGGTCCAAATCGGCTGGAGCCGTCACGTCTTCCCGTCAAGTTCACTATATACTTGCTGTTCCAATTAAGGTTTATCCTTCCAAAAAGAGCCGCATAGCGATACTCCTGCTCTTGGCTCAGCAAGATATTTTTTACTGAGGCTGAGGCAAGGTTATAAATAAGACTGTTGCTTGGAAATCCTTGACCAAGGTCATCCCTCATCCTTCCTTTTTGCGCTTGAAAACTGCTTCCTACCAGCACATCCAAATCCATTTTTCCAAACTGTTCCTTGTAATTAAGTTGCGGTTCAATAATCCATGATTTACGGGATAGGGTTCCGACTTTCAAGGCCGAATAAGAAGCTCCCACACCATAGGCAGGATCATATTGTGTAGAGGGCAATGCAGCAGTTTCATTGTTATCCGTAGAGGTATAACCAAAATTCGACTTGATTTCAAAATTTTTAATGATCTGATACGATAATACGGAGTTGGCAATCAGGTCATAGGTTTTTGCCTCATATTCTCCTTCAAGGCTGCTCAACGGATTGATCCAAGTGCTATTTTCCCAGTTCAGGCTCCCGTCTGCTTGGTAGAGTGCAGGCGCATTGGGTGCTAGTGCCAGAGCCGAGGTCATCAGATCGTCACGGGGTTGAAGGTTATGTTGTATCGTATAGCCTACCGTGAAGATCGAACGAAAGCGTTTGTTTTCAGACTCATGGTTTACATTCAGGTTAAAATTGGCTTTCTTGTAATTGAAATCACCCGGAAACACCGTCGTCTGTTTATTAAAGCTTCCGCTGGCAAGATACTGTGTGCCTGCTGAACCTCCCGAAACCGAGGAAGATAGTGTAGTGATTTCACTCGTATTGCCCAGCAGTGTTTCCTGCCAGTCTGTATAGCGGTTCCTGTCCCAAGTGCCGTTCACATCGTAGGCAGTATTAGGTAAAGGACTGATGCCGTCATTTGCAAAGGCTTGTTCACGCATGGCAAGATACTGTGGGGTATTCAGCAAATCCATAAATCGGGTAACACTCCCCACCCCTTTTGAAACATTGGCGGTAAATTGCGTCCTTCCCCCCTTGCCTTTCTTGGTGCTAATCAACACAACACCGTTAGCACCACGAGAACCATATATGGCCGTAGCATCGGCATCCTTCAATACTTCTATGCTCTCAATCTGTTCGGGATTAATGCTGTTCAGCGGGCTGGGTTGTCCGGGCAGTACTGGTGATGCCTGCCCGCTTCCTATCGGATCAGTAGCATAAGGCACTCCGTCAATAATATAAAGCGGGTTATTGCCATTGCTACGTACACTGTTCAGTCCCCGTATTTGGATATCAAATCCCCCTCCGGGTACGCCTGTTGTCTGTGTAATACTCACACCAGCCATTCTGCCCTGCATGGCAGCAAGCACATTCGTTACAGGCTGTTTTTCAATATCCTTTGCCGTGATTTTAGAAATACTCCCCGTGCGTTCGCTTTCTTTTACGGAATAGTAGCCCGCATTGATTTTAACCTCCTGCAGTGCAGTCGCGTCTTCCTGCATTCGAATATTAATTACGGAGCGACCATCAACAGGCATCGTAACGGTCTTAAAGCCTATGTAGGTAAAAATGAGAATGTCATTTGGGGATACTGTTATAGTAAATTTCCCGTCAAAGTCTGAGACTACCGTTTTTTGCTGACCTTTTATAGTAATTGTAACGCCTGGTAAAGGATTAGTACCATCAGTGACTGTACCGCTTATTTGGATCTGCTGCTGTATGGACTGCTTATGCGACAGTGTATTTTTTGCTAGAATAGGGAAACTGAAGAGGTATATGCTAAAAATAAGCAAATACCAAAGTGCTCCCAACCCTTTGTTTAATGAAATAATTTTCATAATATTGGTTTAGTTAAATGAAATGTAAGTTTTGTTTGCTTTGGTCCTCTACTCTAGCTTACCGGCGGGTTAGAGGGCCTTTTTTTATTAGTTTTAAAGGCGAATGTCTTAAAGTCTTTAGGGATGGTGTTTTTTTACTATAACATAAGTATACGAGTTTAGGTGTTAGTTTATGGTAGTTAGGTATGACTAAATTACCTGCACCTTTTATTAACAAATTCAAATTAAATTAACTAGGCGTTTTATTCAAAGGACCTTTCGGTGCAGGAGATTATAGTTATGAATGACTTATATAATCGTAGAAGGTTTTTTAAGTTTTTAGTTCCAGTTTTTAGTTGAGGTTCGGCATAAGTGTTTACTTCCAACTAAGATTTTTTTTTTATTTTGATGAATACACGGTTTGTTTTTCGGTTTAAAAACTCCTTTTGCTCCCCTTTCTGAAACAAACTCTAAAAATTTTAACATAGCATTTGGAATATAGAAATAAAGGCAATACTTTTAAAGTGCGAGTTTAAAGAAGAAAAGCTTAAATCTAAGTGCCAAAAGCATTTTAGGTTTGGGTTGAGATTAGATATATATGGGGGATTATTATTTTATACAATTCCTTTTTTTATATCAAGGTAGAGTTAAACACATCAGGACTAAAATCCTGATGAGGGAAGTGTCTCTGATAAGAGTACTTCTCGGTGTTTCCCTATCCTAACACAATGTTTGTTTCAGTTTTGAGACAACAAAAGGCAGCTTGCTTTTAGCAGATAGTTAAGGTGGTTTGGTGACGGTTGTACATAAAAAAATCGTTCTCATAATTTATAGGTTTATGGTTATGGAACGATGTATTTCGGGTATGAAGGGTACTTGCAGAAAAAAGCAAGGAGCGGTTTCACACTTTAGGACCGTGGGCGACCAAACCCGTCTTTTAAATCTTTCGATTGAAAAGTTACCTCCTAAAGCTAACGTGAGAACCGCTCGCATGCCGTATGCAAAAGTAATAAACTTTTTGACATGGAGCGACTTCACGATACTCTCGAGGTAAAATTGGCCGTTTCGGTTCGAGAAAACATCGTTTTAATTATGCCAAAAAAGGCTAATTGTCAATTCGCTAGAACAAATATAATAATAATATTTAATTATCCAACATGTTGGATATTATATTTTACTTTAAATGGAAAAAACATTTGTATTTCAAACTACTCAATTCGATTTTGAGTTGATAAATCACATTAGAACTTTGAGAAAATCAAAAGGTTTTACTAAGGAAGATTTAAGCCTGGCGATGGGTGTAACAAAAACATTTGTTGGAAATGTTGAATCATTTACTCAACGACACAAATATTCAACGCGTCATATTGCATTATTGGCACAGGCTTTCGGCTATAAAAATATTTCAGACCTGATGAAGTTCCCTACTCCTCAATATGATAAAATTAAAGTAACCGTAAAGCAAACTATGAATGAAAGCGGTACTAAAGCTTTGAGTTCGGAGGTGGTGAAGATTGAGCATTTAAAATAATTATACTATAATTTAAATGTATTTACAGAAAATCGTAAAGAATGATAGAAATGGTTTTGTATAGTAAAATTCCATTTTATTGCACAAAGCAACCTTTAGACGTACTGACGTTGACAATAATACAGTGAATCTATGAAAGAAGAAATAATTGAATACTATAATAATGAATTAACATTCAAGGCGCTTGTGTTGAGACATAGACCTTTTTGGCAAAGGACAATTTTAATAGTTGTTTTACTAAGTATAGATGTCTCATTTATCACTTTTGCAATAACAAATAGTCCCTATTTTCTTGCTTGTGGAATTGCCTTTGCTATGTTGATAGTCCGACTAAGTTTATATTTTAATGCAAGAATTATAAAGAAAATATACCCCGACATATACATTTCTACATTCAAGTGGTCATCTATTAAGTTTAGAAAAATGACAAACGAAAAGTTAAAGACAAGACTAATTCAAATTGGAGTTGAACATAACCAAGTTAAACAGATATCAGAATTAGTAAAGCTGAAAGCTGATAATGAAAGAATTCCATATATTGTTTATGCGACTACTTTAGGTTTGTTGTTTACTCCTATCTGGTATAGCTTTATAGACAAGACCTTCGACACATATAAGAACGATTTGCTATATCTATCATTGGCTTTGGGATTTGCAACATTTATGGTTGTTATTATATCAATTTTGATACCAATGTTTATTGAAATAAGAGACAGTATTTTTACAAGATATAATAGTTTAAATAAACTTGGAGAATTACTGGACGACTTATTTATAGAGTGGGAATGCACTGCTGTCGCCAGTGATAGCTGTCGCGGCGCAACACCTCCAAAGTTTTGTGAATAAGGAATGGTTTGAAATATTTACAGTGATACAAACTTATCCTGAAGTTGTTTATATTAAAGGGTAAATATATGAGCACAAGAAAAACGGTTTTTATAAAGATAGCTGGAAGAATAGACGCAACAAATAGATAATTCGTTTTAAGATAAATAATAAGGAGATACTGTGAGGTACCTTTTTTGCTTATTTGGAAGATTTTTTAAGATATACTTGACCGCAGCTTATTCTAATTTATGTGGTATAAATCTTACTTTGTTTTTATTAATTAATAATGATGATGATGATAAAAAATGATCAGCATTAAAAGATAACTTCTATTGTAGTTCCGTTTCCTGTACTTGAAGTGATTTTTAATTCTCCATTTAATGCTTTGGTCCTTTCTTTAATATTTTTCAATCCAATACCCTGTTTTACCTTTTCGGGATTAAAGCCAATACCGTTATCCCAAATCCGAATTGTTATTTTATCGTATCCGCCCGACGAACCCCATATTTTTTAGATTAACCTAAGGTAGTAGTTTTGTTCTAAACAATTTAGACATGGACAAAAATGAATTTATGTTATCCCGAGTTGAATCTTGGAAACAAAGTGGACTTTCACAACAAGCGTATTGCGATCAAGCAGGTATTAAATTAGGAACCTTTAGCTATTGGATACGAAAAAGCAAAAATGAAGAAACACAAAGCGGAGGTTTTATTGCACTGAAAAAACCAGTTTTCGCTTTAGAAAACAAATACGAAATCGTATACCCCAATGGAGTTTTGCTGCGAGTGGATACGGATAATTTAAGTGAACTTTCGGCTTTAGTAAACCTATATTAGTGTTTAGCCTTAGTAGTTCACATACCTTTTTGCTCTACCCCAAAGTTTGCGATATGCGCAAAAGCTTTAATGGTTTGTGTGGTCTTGTTGCCAATGAATTAGGACGCGTAGCACACAGTGGGGAAGTGTTCATTTTTATCAATCGAAATAATAATCAGATGAAACTTTTACACTGGGAATCCGGTGGCTTTGTTCTTTATTACAAGCGCTTAGAGCAAGGAACTTTTGCTGGTTCAACCAGTACTAAATTGCAAATTAATTGGAGTGATTTGGTGTTGATGATCGAAGGAATTCAGATTATAAAAAGCAATAAAAAAAGAAGATTTTATTTAGAATAAAACAGCTCTAAGCCTTGTTAAATATAGGATTTTGACGTATATTTAGTCTATGGAAATAGACCTAGAAAACGTATCAAAACAGGAGCTTTTTGAGCTTTTAACTAAAGCTCAAAAAAACATTTCTGTGCTGGATAAAACTATTTCTGTTCAAGATAAGACTATCTCCAAACAAGATAAAACTATTTCCAAACAAGATAAAAAACTTGTTAGGCTTGAAAAAAAGGAAGTCGTGTTAGAAGATAAAGCTTCTAAATTAGAACACAAAGC